>CALUPQ010000024.1 GCA_944322695.1 uncultured Mailhella sp.
CCTGCCGTCCCGGTTCCGCCTGAAGCGCGTTTGTCCGGGACGCCTTCCCGCAGGGCGCAAAAAACGGCGGACCTCGTTCCCTCAAGGGCCGGAGGCTCCTCCGGCGCGTTCTCCGTACGCGCCTCACAAGTGCTGAGCTCGGAATAAGCGCCGGATTTTATGAAAGGCGTTCTCCATGCGCGCCCCGCAAGCGCGGCGTTGCCCACGGTTCTGCGTACACGGCGGATGAGTTCTCCATGCGCGCCCCGCAAGCGCCCGGTCCGCGGCGTTCATGCCCCAGACCACGCATGACCGGGGCGTTCACCGGCACGCTCTCTTCGTCCGAACGTCCCGCTTCCCGGAAGTTCCCGCGGACGGGCCGGCTTTCTCCTATGCAGGCGGGTGCGTCTCTTTTTCCGAAAGGCCCCGTGGGCGGCGGACCGGCGCGTCTTCTGCAGAAACGAGAAAAAACGAAAAGAGTCCGCTCCATTGCGACCACTGTGCGGACGAACCTAGTGAATTTCTCCAACCCGCGTGGGCGTTACTGTTTCCGAAAGATGGCGAAATGCGTATGAATGGTAAAAAAGAAACTTTCAGCACCTGACGCTTCTTTTACGCTCAAAGAAAACCAATCTTATTGGAGCCAATCAAGACACTTCTTTGCCTCGTCATGCCCTTGGGCAGCAGCTTTTCCGTACCATTCTACAGCCTTGGGTATATCCTGCTCGACGCCCCAGCCGTTTTCATAGCAACGCCCCAAATTATACTGAGCTGTCGAATAGTCACCAGCAGCCGATTTCTGAAACAGCGTAAAAGCCTTCTGTCTGTCTCGACGGACGCCTTCACCATCCAGATAGCATATTCCAAGATTGTTCAGAGCCCACAAATTTCCCTGTGCGGCGGCTTTTTCATACCAGAAAACGGCTTTTTTTAAATTTCGAGAAGTTCCTCTTCCGTTTTTGAGCGCCCATGCCAGATTATGTTCTCCCCAAGAGTACCCCTGAACCGCAGCTTTGTAGTACCAGTTTATGGCCTTCTCATAAGATTTATTGACGCCCTGCCCGCGTGCATAAGCAATACCGAGCTCATTCTGCGCCTGAAAATGATTCTGCTCAGCCGCTTTCATGAACCATGAAAACGCCTTCTTCAAATCCTTTTCCACCCCGTTGCCTTTTTTATAACGCCAGGCCAGATAATACTGCCCGTCCGCATCTCCCTGCTCGGCAGCCTTTCGATACCATTCCGCTGCCGTTGCCACGTTTTTCTTTACGCCAATCCCATATCCATAAAAAAGTCCCATGAGCACCTGATAATCCGCCCTGCCCGACGAAGCTCCGGCTCGAATGTCCGACTCCACCAGCGAATAAAGCCGGACAGCTTCCTCCCGTTCCCCCTGTCGGTACTTCACAAGAGCAAGCAGCCCGGTTGCCGGGACGTGCTTCTGGCGAGATGCCCTGCTGAGCCACGAATCAGCTTCAGAAAAATAGTTCCGATGAACGGTATGGTGATAGTATAATTCGCCAAGACAATACTGCGCCTCCGCATCGCCTGTTTCTGCTCTTTGCTCCACCTCATCGGGAACATAAAAAGGCACAGCAAATCCTCTCTCGATTCCGCACAGCAGTATAGAGAGCACTATAAATAAAAAAACTTTTTTCATATCTTTCAGCTGTAATACTTCACATGAAAATTGAATGTCAGAGCATTAAACTTCTTATCTGTTTCAAATTCTTTAAAAAATAAAATCTTTTCAGCAAAACCAGTACTGCTTGCGTTCATTCGTATTGCTTTAACAATAGTTCCTTTGTCAATAAGAAGTAGATATATATCAATATCACTATACTTTTCCACTCGACTAGTCATATCCATACTACCCTCTATAAAATATTTATTTTCACCTCGAGGCTCCATATTATAATTAAATGTTACTGTCGAACCATTAGTACTACCCATGGTGATTGTTTCCATAAGTGGCAGCCCATTATACATACTATGAGGAAAAGAACGGGAGAGATGCTTCCCTTCATAAGGGGAAACGCAAGATACAAGCATGAACACCATACTCATACATAAAACAATCAAAAATCCTCTCTTCATTTAGCCCCCCTGAAACTTTGTATGATTTTGTCTACCCTTCTTCCGCAAGTTCACGGGCCTTGCGGTAGTCGAACTTGCCGGAACCCAAGAGAGGCGCCTGCTTCACGCTCACGATGCGTTTGGGCGTCCACAGCGGCGAGAGCCCGCGGCTGGCAAAATGCGCGGCGATGCGGCTCGTGGTCACGTTTTCGGCATCAATGACGAGGGCGAGCTGCTCGCCCTTGCGCGGGTCGGGAATGGCCACCACGCCGAGCACGGTCTCGGGCCAGATTTCCCGGAGCGCCTCCTCCACCGCGGCAAGGGACACCATTTCCCCGCCGATTTTGGCAAAGCGCTTGGCGCGTCCGCGGATGAAGATGAAGCCCTCGGCGTCCATGTGCACGATGTCGCCGGTTTCGTACCAGCCCGCGCCGTCGTCGTCCCCGCCGTTTTCGGCAAAGGCGGCGGCAAGGTTCTCGTCCACGGGCGGCTCCAGCACGCCTGGCGCGGCCGCGCGCATGTAGCCGAGCATGACGTTGTCGCCCTTCACCCACAGAACGCCGGTGTTCTCCTCGTCTATGCCGGGCACGGGCACGAGGCGGCACTCAAGACCGGGCACGGAGCGTCCCACGCTCCCTTCCCTGCGGTAGGCGGGCGTGTTCACGGAAATGAGCGGCGCGGTCTCGGTGGCGCCGTAGCCTTCGAAAAGGTCCACGCCGAACTTCTCCAGCCAGACGCGGCGGGTGCTCTCGCGCATTTTCTCCGCGCCTATGATGACGAGGCGGACGTGGCAGAAGTCGTAGGGCTGGCCGTAACGGGCATAGCCCGCGCAGAAGGTGTCCGTGCCGCAGCAGATGGTGGACTGGCTTTCGTAGAGAGGGCGCGGCACGATGCGGTAGTGCAGCGGCGAGGGGTAGAGGAACACCCGCACGCCGGCGAGCACGGGCAGAAGCGTGCAGATGCCGAGGCCGAAGGCGTGGAACATGGGCAGGCAGTTGAAGAGCTTGTCGCCCGCGCCCACGGTGAGCATGCTGAGGGCCTGATGACGGTTGGAGATGATGTTGACGTGGCTGAGGAGCACGGCCTTGGGCACGCCCTCGGTGCCGGAGGTGAACATGACCGCGGCCGGAGCTTCCGGCGGCGTGGAAGGCGCAAGGCGCAGCTTCGCGGCGAGAAAACCGCCGATTTTGTCGCCCATGGTGAGCTTTTTCGCCACGTCTTCCAGATAGACAATCTTAAGTCCCGCGTCCTTCAGCGCCTGCTCCATGGCCGTGAGGTCGGCAAGGGCGAGAAAGCGCCTCGAGGTGAGCACGAAGGAAAGCTTCACCGTGGAGCAGCAGGAAAGCACGGAGGATATGCCGGAGGTGAAGTTGAGCATGGCGGGCACGAGCCCCGCCGCGTGCAGGCCGAAGAAGGCGACGAGCCCGGGCAGGGACGTGGGCAGCAGAAAGCCCACCTTCTCCTCGCCCCTGAAGATGCGGCGGAACGCGCGGCCCAGCACCCAGAGCCTGAGCAGCAGCGCGCCGTAGGTAAGTTTGTGCCTGTCCTGGTCCTCGGCGATGGGAAAACGGCTGCCGGAAAGCGCCGCGGCCTCCATGAGCGACTGCATGAGGTTTTTGTGCTCCATGCCGGAACGGTACTCAAGCTCGGTCATGATGTCGTAGAGGCGCTCGCCCATGCGCCTGCGGCGCTCGCGCGGGGGCATGGCCCCGGCGGGCCGGAAGGCCTGCGGCTCAAGCACGCTCACGGTGATGCGCGGGAACCAGCGGCGGCGGCCCTTGTGCCTCATGTAGGAGAACATGGAGCTCGTGGCCCCGTCGATGCGCACGGGCAGGAGCGTGGCCTTCGCCTTTTCGGCGATGACGCCCGCCGCCTCGAGAATGCGGATGTAGCGCGGGTCGTTGCCGAGGCTGCCGCTGTGGAACACCATGCAGCGGCCGTTTTTCGCAAGCGCGTGCACGAGGGAGACCGTGGCCGCGGGGCTTGAAAAGTCGAAGAAGAGCGTGTCCGTCAGCGCGCAGACGGGACGCATCCACCACTTGTGCTCAAGCGCCCTGTCGGCCAGAAGCGTGATGCGGTGCGGCAGAAGCGCGGCCAGAAGCAGCGGGTCTATGATGGAACCGGGATTATAGAGGATGAGCGTGCGCGGACCCGCGGCGTCGTAATGTTCGCGGCCGCGCAGTTCCACACGATAGATGAGCCGGAGAAGGGGACGGACAAGAGAACCAAGCATGAGAACTCCCGGATTCATGGGCGCGCCCGTAAGACGCGCCGGCGCTCGGGACATCATGCCCAAAGGGGAGGCTTTTGTCGAGAGCGGTCGACGCGTCGTGACGCACAAAGCTCTCATTCTTGCGAATGCGGCGCAAATATGGTAATCAGGCCCCCATGTCCGACTTCAACATCGCCGCACAAATATCCCATCTGGCCGTGGCCTTTCTGCCCGTGCTGCTCGGCATCATCCTGCACGAAGTGGCCCACGGCTGGGCCGCCCTGCGCTGCGGAGACCCCACGGCCCGCATGCTGGGCCGCCTCACGCTGAATCCCGTTCCCCACATCGACCCCATGGGCATGGGCGTCTTCGTCTTCACGGCCCTGTTCACGCCCTTCGTCTTCGGCTGGGCCAAACCCGTGCCCGTCAATCCCCGCCATTTCCGCAACTACCGCAGGGGCATGCTGCTCGTGTCCGCGGCAGGGCCGCTGACCAACATGCTGCTCGCCCTCACCTTCGCCGCGTGCCTGCGCGTTCTGCTCCTCGCCCCTGCCGAGTTCATCATGAACACGGCTCCGGGTGAATTTCTTCTGCAGATGTTTCAGGTGGGCATCGCCGCCAACTTCACGCTGGCGTGGATAAACCTGCTGCCCATTCCCCCGCTTGACGGGGGCCACATTCTGGAAACCCTGCTGCCGGGGCAGATTGCCCTGCAGTTCCAGCGCCTTGAGCGCTACGGTTTTCTTCTGCTCGTGCTCCTCATAGCATCGGGAGCGCTGAGCGCCGTCCTCATGCCGCTCGTCCGGGGCTCATGGACTTTCGCCCTGTGGCTCGTCGGCATCTAGCTTTCCCTTTTTCCCTTCCACTCAGGAGACACGCCATGACGGCGAACGAACGCACAGTTTCAGGCATGCGGCCCACCGGCCCGCTTCACATCGGACATTATTTCGGCGCTCTCAAGAACTGGGTCGAAATGCAGAAGACCCACGAAGCCTTCTTCTTCGTGGCCGACTGGCACGCCCTGACCAGCAACTACGCCGACACCACTCGCCTGCCGGACTACGTGCGCGACATGGTGGTGGACTGGCTTTCCGCCGGGCTCGACCCGGAACAGTGCGCCATCTACCGCCAGTCCGACATCAAGGAAACCGCGGAACTGCATCTTCTGCTTTCCATGATTACCCCGCTCGGCTGGCTCGAGCGCTGCCCCACCTACAAGGAACAGCAGCAGCAGATTACCGACAAGGACCTCGGCAACTACGGCTTCCTCGGCTACCCCGTGCTCATGACCGCGGACATCATCCAGCATCGTCCCCGCTGGGTCCCCGTGGGACAGGACCAGCAGCCCCACCTCGAACTCTCCCGTGAAATCGTGCGCCGCTTCAACGCCATGTACGGCGTCGAAGTGTTCCCCGAACCCGAAGCCAAGCTGACCCCGGCCGCCAAGTGCCCCGGCCTCGACGGCCGCAAGATGTCCAAAAGCTACGGCAACGGCATCTTCCTTCAGGACACCCTCGAGGAGCTCACGCCCAAAATCCGCGGAATGTTCACCGACCCGGCGCGCCTGCGCAAGAGCGACCCGGGCAACCCCGACGTGTGCAACCTCTTCCCCTATCATGTGCTTCTGGCCGACAAGGAAACCCAGGCCGAGGTGCGCGAAGGCTGCATGAACGCCTCCATGGGCTGCGTGGCCTGCAAGAAAATCTTCATGGAGAACCTCCAGAAGTTCCTCGACCCCCTGCACGAACGCCGCGCCGCCATTCTGGCCAAGCCCGGCCTCGTGGAAGAAATACTTGCCGAAGGCGGAAAAAGAGCGAAAATATCCGTCAACGCCACCATGGAACTGGTGCGCGCCGCCATGCACATGGACTAGCGCGCTTTTGCGAAACGAAACGGAAGGGGAGCTTCCCCTTCCTTCCCCATCCTCCGGCGCGCACTGGGCGCGTCCGGGGGAATCATCCGGGCGCAGGGAGCCTGCATCCTTCGGCGGGCCGGGCGCGCCGCGCGGCAAAGATGCCCGCACGTTTCTCCCGAGGGCTGCGCGCATGAACGCCGCGCGAACCGCAAGCGGCCTGTCAGCAACGGCTGCGAAGCCTCCGGGAACGGCATGAACGCCGTGCGCGGGGCGCTCTGGGCGAGCGGCACGCAGGCGGCGAGGGCGCGCGAAAGCGCCGTGCGCGGAAAACGCCGGAGGCTTTCGCCGGCGAAGAAGTCGTCGGCAGGACCGCCGCGCCTGCAAAAACGCCCCCTGCCCTCTTGCGTCCGGCACGCCGCTCCGAACCCCGGAAACGCCGGACAGACCGCGCCTTCCGCGGCAGGAACCGTCAGCGAGGGACCATGAAGCCGAGCTTCGACATACAGACGCAGCAGGGACTGCTCCTCGTTTCCGTCTCCGGGACATGGGAGAGGGGAACGGCCGGCGCGGTTCCCGGAGCCATGACGGAACAGGCGCTCGCCGCGCTTGACCGTGAAGACGTGCATGCCGTGCGCTTTCTCGTCTCCGACCTCGAGGGCTGGGACAGCCTGCTTCTCGCCTCCCTCTGCGCCGTTTCGCAGGCGGCCCGCAGCAGAGGCGCGCAGGTGGACACCTCCGCCCTGCCCTCCGGCCTCGGCCCCATGCTGGACATGGCCCTCGCCGTGCCCGCGCGCGACCAGGGCCCCCGCAAGGTCGAACCCGGCTTTCTGGAAAGCGTGGGCGAAAAGTGCCTCGCGTGGCCCGGCATCGTTCTCGACGTGACGGCCTTTCTCGGCGAAGTCGCGCAGAGCGTCGCCCGCTTCCTCACCGGCCGCGCCTCGTGCAGCTCCCGCGACATGTGGAACGTCTTCCGCGAATGCGGGGTGGACGCGCTGCCCATCGTCACCCTGACGAGCCTGCTGCTCGGCCTCATTCTCGCCTTCGTCAGCTCCATGCAGCTCAAGCTCTTCGGCGCGGAAATCTACGTGGCCTCGCTGGTGGGCGTGTCCATGGTGCGCGTCATGGGGCCGGTGCTCACGGGCATCGTGCTCTCCGGCCGCACGGGCGCCTCCTTCGCCGCCGTCATCGGCAGCATGCAGGTCAACGAAGAAGTGGACGCCCTTACCGGCTTCGGCATCTCC
>CALUPQ010000025.1 GCA_944322695.1 uncultured Mailhella sp.
CTCGTGCCTATCCCGATGATATCTATTCCGTTTTCGGAGGGTTCGCCGACAACGGCGCAGATTTTTGTCGTACCTATGTCAAGGCCGACGATAAGTTCGGATTTTGGCATTGATAAGCTCCCCATAACCTGAGCATACCCGCGAAAGGAGATGCCTTGTTAACACAACAGACTCAAAAAAAGCAGCACAAAAACGGTAAATTGTCCAGCATTTTTTTGCCGGACAATCTGCCCGCGGCGCTGTGCCGCAACATTCTGAAAGAGCAGTAATCTTTTATCAGTCGGTATTGCTTTGCGTCTCCTGCTGCGCCTTGGTCATCCATACCTGACCGTCGGCGGCGCGGATGCTTGTGACCATCACGGTTTCCTTGCGTTTTTCGATGTCCGTCACCACGGAGGCGATGCGCCGGAGATTGTCCTTCCAGTTCTCCACGCCGATGCTCAGACGAAGACGGCGGCTTTCCCAGTACAGTTCGAAGCCTCCGCCCGCGCTCAATCGTATCCATGAAATCTGGGATATGTCAAAGGGGAAGCCGGCATGGCGGAATTCCTCCACGAAGGAGGCCACCATGGGCAGGGCCTCCTCGCCGCCGGGGCCGATTTCCAGCACGGGCAGGGAGCGGAAGTTTTCGGTGCTCACGGGAGCTATGATTTCGCCTTTGCCGTTGATGTAGTAGAGGGTGTTGTCCTTTCTCGCGCAGAAGAGGGGCACGCGCTCTTTGATGGTGATGGTGAAGGAGCCGGGCAGTTCGCGACGGATGGAGACGTGCTCTATCCACGGGTTGCCCACCAGCTTCTGCTCGGCCTTGTGCACGTTGACGAGCAGGCTGTTTTCTCCCTTCCTGAGCCCGCACGCTTCGAGGATGTCCTCGGTCTTGAGCTGCGAGTTGCCGGTGACCCTGATGTCCGTGACGGCGAAATAGTCGCTGGTGGTGCAGAAATTGTAGGCCTTGACGAGCCCGGAGGCCGCGCCGAAAAGAATGACGGCCACCACGGCGAGCCCCGCCGTCCAGCGCAGAAGGCCGAGCACGCCCCGGGGGCTTACGTGCAGGGAGGGCAGCTTCAGCTTCGGCCCGCGCGAGGCTTTCTTTCTTTCGGGGGCCTTTCTGCGGTTGCCGCCGGAGCTTCTGCCGCGGGAAGGGGAGTCGGCCGCGCTTTTTCTTCTCTGCGCGTAGGCGTTGCGGCGGGAGCGGTTGCCGTTCAGCAGGGACATGACGACCACTCCTTCACTTCCAGTTCGAGGGTGATGCCCGTGCGGTCGAACACGGCGCGCCGCGCCTCGTCGATGAGGGCGAGAGCGTCGGTTGCGGTGCCGGGCACGCCGCACTTCATGTCGTGCACGAGGAAGTTGGCGTGCATGGGAGAAAAGAGCATGGCTCCGCGTCTTTTTCCCTTCATGCCCGCTTCGTCCAGAAGACGTCCGGCGGAGTGTCCCTCGGGGTTTTTGAACACGCAGCCCGCCGTGTGCTCGTGCACGGGCTGGCCGCTTTTCTTGCGCAGAAGGTTTTCCTTCATGGCGGCGCGCACGCTGCCGGGAGCGGCCTTTTTCAGGGCAAGCTCCACGAAAGCGCTCATGTGCCACGCGCAGGGTTCGGCAAGGGAGAAGTGCCGGTAGGCGGCATTCCAGCCTTCCGGCCCGAGCCTGTGCAGGCCCTTCTCCGGCGTGAACACCTCAAGAGCGCGCATGAGCGGAGCCGTGCTGCACCCGTAGGCGCCGGCGTTCATGGCCACGGCGCCGCCGAGGCGGCCGGGCACGCCGACGAGTCCCTCGAAACCGGCAAGGTCGTGCCGGACACACCAGGAAAGAAGGTGCGGAACCCGCATGCCCGCGCCCGCGCGGATGACGACGCATTCTCCGTCCGGCCCTTTTTCCTCGCCGAGAATCACGGGTTCCGCGTCGGCCGCGCCGAAGAGCGGGCGCAGAACGGTGAAGGGCAGGTCCCCGTCATGGATGAGCAGGTTGCTTCCTCCGCCGAGCACGCGCACGTCCCCTCCGATGCCCTTGAGGGCTTCGGAAAGGCGCAGGCAGTCCTCCGTGCTTTCGAGGCGTATTTCCGCAAGCGCGCGGCCGCCGAGCCGGAGCGTGGTGAGCGGAGCGAGGGCGGGTCGGTCGAGAATAATCACGCCATGTTCTCCAGCACTCTGGGGCCGACGGTGGTCACGCTGCCCGCACCCTGGGTGATGAGCACGTCGCCGGGACGCAGTTCGGTTTCAAGGTCCTTCACCACTTCGTCGAAGTTCGACTTGTAGCAGACCTCGGTCTTGGAGAACTGACGGATGCCGAGGGCGAGGTTCACGCCGTTCACGCCGGGGATGGGCGCTTCGCTCGCGGGATAGATTTCGGTGAGGTACAGCTTGTCCACGTCGCCGAAGGTCTGGCAGAATTCGCCGAACAGGGCCTGGGTGCGGGAGAAGCGGTGAGGCTGGAACACCATGACGAGGCGTCTGCCGGGAAAGACCTGCCTGGCCGTGCGGATGGTGGCCTGGATTTCCGTGGGATGGTGGCCGTAGTCGTCGATGATGGTGATGCCGTTCTTCTCGCCCTTGAGCTCGAAGCGGCGTCCCACGCCGGAGAAGGAGGCGAGGCCTTCGGCGCACTTTTCCGGAGCGATGCCCGCCTGAAGGGCCACGCCGATGGCGGCGAGGGCGTTCAGGATGTTGTGGCGTCCGGGCTGGGAGAGCGTCACGTCGCCGAGGAGCTTCCTTTCCTGCCCGTCGCGGTCGCGCAGCCAGACGTTGAAGCGGTTCACGGCGCCGCATTCGATGATTTCGCCGCGGATGCGGCAGTCGCGGCCGAAACCGTAGGTGATGAAGGGACGCTTGATGCGGGGAATGAGACGGCGCACGCCGGGGTCGTCCGCACAGATGACGTTCATGCCGTAGAAGGGTACCTTGTTCATGAAGGCGGAGAAGGCGTCGTCGATGGCGTCCTGCGAGCCGTAGTGGTCGACGTGGTCGTAATCGACGTTGGTGACCACGTTGATGATGGGAAAGAGGCAGAGGAAGGAGCCGTCGGACTCGTCGGATTCGGCGATGAGGTATTCGCCCTGACCGAGGTGACCGTTGGAGCGGTAGGCGTTGAG
>CALUPQ010000026.1 GCA_944322695.1 uncultured Mailhella sp.
TGGAGAAGGAGGGCTTGGTTTCCTGATGGAACGGGCAGGGCGCAACGAGACGGGAGCCCACGGAACGCAGCTCCACATAACGCCTTGCCATGTCGGCAAGGCTGATGCGCGACTTTATCGCCTGTATCACATCGGTGTTTTTCATGATGTTTCAGCCGTACCTTTAACGGAACAGTACCTGTGTCATGCCGTCGCCGCCCTGGTCTTCAGGAGCGGTATGGAAGGTTTCCACCCCGGGGAACGTGCGCAGAAGCTGATGCACGGCCTTGCGCAGCGCACCCGTGCCCCTGCCGTGAACGATTTCCACGCCTTCCACGCCGGAAAGCAGGGAACGGTCGAGGAACTGTTCGAGCTCCGCCAATGCTAAATCAGCACGTTTTCCCCTCAAGTCAAGGCGCAGGAAGGAAACAGGACCGGAAACTCTGGCGGTGACGCTTCCCTTCGGGCCGGAGGACTCGCCGGAAACCGGCTGAAGGTCGGAAAGCGGCGCCCACATGGTCACGCCGTTCAAGTCGATTTTGCCCTTGCCGTTCTTCTCGTCGAGTTCGCGCAGCACGGCCTTCTTGTTCCACATGCGGTGCGTGACTTCGCCGCCTACGGTGAAGAGGGCGGGATTGGCCGCGGGCTTTTCCTCTTCCATCTCTCTGGCCGAACGGGCGAGGTCCGCCCGCAGTTTCGACATTTCCTTCTGAGCCTGCTTCGCCGTGGCCTTGCCGCTCTTGTAGTCGCGCATGAGCTCCTGCGACATGCGGCGGACTTCTTCGTCGAGTCTCTGGCGTTCCTTCTCCAGCTTCTGCTGAAGGGATTCGCGCCTGTCGCGCAGACGGCGCTCCTCGTCCTTCAGGCGGGCAAGTTCCTCTTCTCTCTGGCGTGCGAGTTCGTTGAGGCGGTCCATCACCGCGTTCGCATCGTCGCCGTCCATGAGCAGATAATGTTCCGCCCTCTTCAGCACCGATTCCGGCAGGCCGTGCTCACGCGCCACGTCGAGGGCCTGACTGGCTCCGACCTGGTCGTAGGCGAGGTGGAAGAGAGGCTTTTTGGTGGACGGGTCGAAAAGCACGGAGGCCGCGCGTACCCCTTCGTGGGTGAGGGCGTAGCTCTTGAGCGCGGGAAAGTGCGTGGCCGTCACGGTGTAGGCGCCTCTTTCCAGAAGTCCGTCCAGGACGGCCTGGGCCAGCGCCGCGCCCTGCGACGGGTCCGTACCGGAGCCGAATTCATCGAGCAGCACGAGAGAGTGCGCATCCAGATTTTCCCAGATGGCGGCAAGGTGATGAATCTGCCCGGTAAAGGTGGACACATGGTCGTCGAGGCTCTGCTCGTCGCCGATGAAGGCGTACACGTTCTTCCAGAAGGGCAGCGTGGAGCCGCTTTCCACCGGAACGGGAAGCCCGGAGAGTGTCATGAGCGTGATGAGTCCGAGGGTTTTCAGCGCCACGGTCTTGCCGCCGGCGTTGCCGCCGCTGATGACGAGCACGCGGTCGCCTTCGCGCAGAATGAGGTCGGCAGGTTCGATGCGGCGGGGGCCGGCGTAGTTCCTGTCCTCCCTGTGACGGAAGGATTCCAGCACGAGCAGGGGATGACGCGCTTCGGACAGATGCAGCAGCGCGCCTTCTTCAAGAGGGACGCAGCGGCCGGAAAGCGCGGCCCCGAGGGCGCACTTCGCCTGCCCCAGGTCGAGAGACACGAGAAGCCGCCATGCCGCTTCCATCTGCGGCATTTCCTGCATGAGCAGGTCGGCTATCATGCGCAGAACCTTGCGCTCTTCCTCTCTTTCCTGCTGCTTGAGTTCCTGCAGGCGGTTGTTCTGCTCCACAAGGAACATGGGCTCGAAGTACAGCGTTTCGCCGGTGTTCGAGTAGTCGTGGATGATGCCCTGCACGCGACCCTTGAAGTTTGCCTTGAGCGGCAGCACGTACCGGTCGGACGAAAGCGTCATGTAATCGTCCTGAAGGTAGCGGCCGATGTTGTACTTTTCGGCAAATTCCTTCACGCGGCGCAGGCAGTTCTGATGGATGCCCCTCAGTTCGCTGCGGACGAGAAGCAGGCCCGGAGAGCTTTCATCCTTAAGATAGCCGTCGTCGCCCACGCAGCGCATGAGCGCGGAGAGGGAAAGTTCCGGCAGAGGCAGTTCGCAGGCCAGCACGTCCAGAAGAGGGCGGCGCTGGGCCCCGGCGTGTATGCTCTGTACGGCACGCCGTGCAAGGCCGAGACATTCCTTGAGCGCCCAGAGCTCGTCCATGTCGAGCAGAGGGTCGGCATGGGTGCGCACGTGGTTCAGAAGGCCGGAAATGTCGGGAAACGAGACTGGAGAGAATTCGCCCTCGGCCAGCCAGGAGCGCATCTCGTCGTAAAGGTGCTGGCTTCTGCGCACTTCGGATTCGTCGTCCATGGGACGCAGAAGAAGAGCGGCTTCCTTTCCCGCCTCGGAGAGGCAGAATTCGGCAAGTCGTTCAAGCACACGGGGAAATTCAAGAGCCTGAAGAGTCCTTCCGTCCATAAATCAGCCGGCCTGCTGGAGACGGGCCTTGACCGCGGCACTCACGGCCTTACCGTCCACACGGCCCTTGTACTCCGCCATGATGGCGCTGATGGCCCTGCCCATGTTCTTCATGCCGCCGTCCAGCAGCGGAGCCACGGTCTTTTCCACGACTTCGGCCAGCTCCTCTTTGGAAAGCTGCGCGGGAAGATAGGCCTGCAGCACGGCCGCCTCGGCGGCTTCCTTGTCGGCAAGGTCGCTGCGGCCGGCGGAAGTGTACTGTTCTATGGAGTCCTGACGCTGCTTGACCTCGCGCAGAAGCACGTCCATGTAGTCGTTGTCTTCCAAAGGACGCATGAGCTCCACCTGACGGTTCTTGGCCGCGGTCTTCAGAAGGCGCAGCGTGCCGAGCTTCACCTGGTCCTTGGTCTTGTAGGCCTGAATGTAGTCCTTATCTATCTGTTCAGCGATACTCATAGCGTTTTCTTCATCCGGCGCCGGGACAGGCCGTCATGGCGGTCGGCGTCTTCTGCGGAAAAGTGCCGTATGCCCTTTTCCTGAAAATGGCAAAGGAGCCGGAAATCAGACTGCTGAAAGGTCCAATTTCCGGCTCCGAAACCGGTCTGCATACGGTTCAGAACGCATGCGAACCGTTGTCTTCGAAGATTATCCCATGTTGACCTTGCGCATCTTCTTCATGAGGCGCTTGCGGGCAGCGGCCTTCTTCTTCTTGCGCATGACGCTGGGCTTTTCATAGTGCTGACGCTTCTTCATTTCGGAAAGAACGCCGGCCTTTTCCACCTGCT
>CALUPQ010000027.1 GCA_944322695.1 uncultured Mailhella sp.
GCCATGAGCAGAAGGGCGAGAAGAAATATGTCCATACATTCCCCGTGCGGTAAACGTGATGCAAGCGCATGAAAAGGCGCAAAGGCGCCAAAACGTTAGACCCGTTGGGGAGAAAAGGCAAGACGAAAGGCGGCGTTTCGCGGAAAAGGCCTGAGAATCCCGATAAAAATGCGGAGCGGACGGGGTGAGGCAGGGGCAGAATTGTTTTGAAGGTGAACGGCGTCCGCGGCCGCAACAAGTACGCTCTGTGAGTGCAAAAGAGGGGGGAGAGGCTGGCGATATGTTCGGAGGTGTGTTCTGTCCGGGAAAGGAAGACTCCGGTAGAACGGCGTGGGCTTTCTGCTGTTGCCCGTTCGTTCCACCGGTCCAGCAAGCGCGGGGCGTTTCTCCGGCACCTGTTTTTTATCGTGCGCTTGCGCGTAGTCCTGTAGGAAAAGGCGGGACAGAACGAAAAATGCGTCATGTCTTGAACCGGAAGGAGACGGTCCATGGCATGACGCCCCGGCGTTCAGAGAACGTCTTTTCAGAGCGGGAAGAGCATATCGCCATACAAGACGGTACAACAGAAAATGATGATGGAAATGGAGAGGGAAGCGAAGAAGCCGTAGCCTGCGAAGTCCTTGATGAAGGCGTATTCACCTCCTCCGCTGATGGCGGTGGCTGCGCCTACGCTGGAGAAGGGGAACATGACGGCGACGTTGGAGGCCATGCCCACAGAAACACAGGCGGCGAGGACGTTGAAGTCATAGATGGCGGCCAGACTGGCGGTCATGGGAACGACCAGGGAAATCAGCGCAAGGTTGGAGACAATCTGGGAGCCGAGGCCGGAGAAGAGTATGCAGATGAGCAGGACCCACATGCCGGAGATGTTACCCAATATGCCTTGAAGAAGAGAGGCCATCCATTTGTCGATGCCGCCGGAAAGCAGTACGTCGCCGAAGGCGAGGATGCCGAGAGTGGTGACGAGGATGTCCCAGCTTATATTGCTGAGCGCTTTCTTCCAGTCCATGGAGAAGACGATGGTGCCGTCCTTTTCATTTTTTCGAAGCGGAATGAGGAAGGTGACTGCGCCCATGAGCACGGCTACAAACGGGCCGTTCATCAGTTTTTTGCCCGCCGTCCAGCCGATGGCTTCCGCAATGTTCGGCCCGAAGGACCAGAGAACGAGAGCGATGCCCATGGTGACCATGGCGATGGTTTCATAGCGCGTCAGTGGACCGAGTTCGCGTAACTTGCCTTCAAGAATGGTCTTGTCGAGAAACGAAACCTTTTCATCCGTTCTGAAATAGAAATACGCGATGAAGGAGAGAATGACGAGGGAAATGATGGAGGTGGGAAGCCCCAGTGCGCTCCATTGCCAGAAGGTGACCTCTTGGCCCACGATATTTGCAATCATGGCGATGACCACAAGGTTGGGCACGCCGCCCAGCGGCGTGCCTATGCCGCCGATGGCCGGAGCTGCGCCGGCAAGTACCGTAAGTCCGCGCGCCATTTTGTTGTTCGGTTTTACTTCGCAATTTCGTGCAAGGCTGACCACAATGTACACGAAAATGATGATGAGCGGAATGTTGGGTGCTATGGCGGAAAGAAGCCCTGTGCTCAGAGAGAACAGGAGAAACAAACGAAAGGGACTCCCCTGAACCAGGCGTGAATTCATGACGAGGTAGGCGTATCGAAGCAGGAAATTGCTTTCCTTGAGCAGACCTACAAGAATCGTGGCGCCGAAGATGAGCATGACCGATGAGGATCCGAGGAAGGAGAAAGCTTTCGCCGGTGCGAGCAGACCAAGGAATGCGTAGATGGGGATGGAAAGGATGGCCGTCACCGTCATGGGAAAGACTTCCGTGAACCACCACAGCATAATCCACACGCATGCGCCGAGGTTAAGCATGCCCTGTTGCTCAAGCCCGGCGGGAGCGTTCATTTGGGAAATAAGAAAGCATGCCAGCGGTCCGGAAATGATACAGAGTATCTGTTTGAGGTATGCAGACATCATTATGTTATACCCTCGTTTTTGGAGAAAATGAGCGCTGTTCGAAGGTAAAAAATAAGAGCATGGATGAGCAGAGCTATTCATCCGTGGCTTGACATGGTGATGTTTTCAGCCTTGTTTACCTTGTCCATATGTGCGGCAGCGATTTGTGGAGAGCGACACTGAAACGACGCTCCCGATGCCGCAACGCGGCGGCATCGGGAGCAAAAGGTCATATCCAGCGACTCTTATGGCCGTAGAAGTCTTCCATGAAGTGGTCGTTGGTGAAGTTCTTCAGGCGCAGGGTGGAAGGCGCGGGAGGAATCACGGGGCTTTCCACGGGCTTCGGACGCTGGGGAATCCAGTCGTAGGGATAGCGGAAGGCACGGAAGGTGAACAGACCCGGGTCCACGAATTCCCAGACGATGCGCTTGTCGGGAGTGACTTCGAACACACGGCCGCCTATGCACTCGCAGATGAGGGTGTTGCCGTTGGGCAGTCTTTGTGCGCCGGAACAGTAGCCGCTGTAGAAGTGCTGGTTCACGTTGATGGAGAAATACTCGTTTTCGTACGCGGCGTCTTCGCCGTACTTCCATACCACGTCCATGGTGACGGGGTTGAGCTCCAGCACGCGGGAGTAGCCGCGGCGCTCGGTGTAGATGCCGTTGGGAGACACCTGCGTGCCGTTGCCGA
>CALUPQ010000028.1 GCA_944322695.1 uncultured Mailhella sp.
GTCACAAGAGCGTCATGCAGCAGATGGCGCAGCCTGTCCGCCATGGGACCGGGACGGCCGTCGCCTACAGGCTTGCCGTTGTAGTGCGTGACCGCCACGCACTCGCATGTAGTACCAAGTACCAGAACTTCGGAAGCCTGTTCCAGTATTTCTTCCGTGATATCGGTGAGAACTACGGGCATGAAGTCTTTGGCCAGTTCCATGGCCCGGATGGACGTGGTCCCCGGCAGGGCGTGGCGGAACCTCGGCATGAGCATACGTCCTTCGCGGTCCACCATGGCCACGTTGGCGATGGCGGCCTCGGCGAGGAAACCGTCCGCATCAAAGGAAAAGGTGACGTTGACGCCCTTCTGACGGGCCTCCCTGGCCATGAGGGCGTTGGCGAGATAGTTGGTGGACTTTATCTGTGCAAGCCACTCCTGCTTGGCGGGAATGGCGCTTCTGGCCGCGGTGAGCCCCTTCTGCCAGAAGGACTCGGGCAGAGGATGACCCTTCGTGGCCACGATGTACAGGCTGCTTTCCGGACACTCGCCCGGGTCCACCCCGAGCCCGCCGCAGCCTCGGCCGAGCAGAACCTTGAGGCCGCCGAAAGGCTCGCCTCCGGCCCTGGCCACTTCAATGATGATGGAGCGCAGCTCCTCCCAGGAACAGGGAGGCTCCAGCGACAGCGTGGAAGCCGAATGCTTCATGCGCTCCAGATGGGCGTCGAGCTGCACGATGCGCCCTTCCAGAAAGGAAAGGCTTTCGAAGATGGCGTCTCCCCGATGCACCATATGGTCGTCCAGAGGCACCAGCAGGAGTCTTGCATCCCTGCAGATGGCGCCCATGCGGTGCTCGTAAAAGGCCGTGACATTCGCCGCGCCCGGGCGCGGCAGCTCCAGAAGCTTCGCCGTCCAGGCGGCGGCGTCGAGAACGGGAACCGACATGATATCCTCTCACAATCTGGCGGCAGGGCCAGGATTTACCGGCACGGCAACACACCGTCGGGCACGTTCCCCCTATAACGCAAAAAAAAGGGGGAGTACAGAAGACGGCCCGGCATGCTCCCTCCTTGCGCAACAGGCAGGGACAAAGAAAAAGGGCCCCGGAGGGCCCTTTTTCCCATCTGAAAAACTTGTGCCTAGGCTTCTTCGCCGCCGTTGAGCTCCATGCGGAACTTGCGGGAAAGGCGGAACACCACGACCTTGCGCGGAGGCAGGGTGATGGATTCATCGGTCTGGGGATTGCGCCCCTTGCGGGCATTCTTGTCATAGGCTTCGAACTTGCCGAAACCGCTGATGAGAAGCGCATCGTCCTTTTTGATGGCCTGCTTCATAAGAAGGAGCAAATTTTCAACGATGTTTTTTACCTCAGCACGGTTACGCCCAAGATTCTTGTCATTGTACACCGCTTCCACAATGTCTGCCTTGGTAAGAGCCTTATTCATCTTTCCTCCTGCCACTCTTTCCTGAGACGGATTACTTTTCCAGATACGAGGCCACCCTGGCAGCCACGTTCTGCATGGTCTCGGCGTCGGGATACTTCCCCTGCTCCCAGACGCCAAGGCCGTCCCCCTCTACGCGGGGGATAATATGCCAATGAATATGAAACATGGTCTGTCCTGCGGACAGGCCATTATTCTGCATGATATTGAACCCTGTGGCTCCGGTGGCCTTCATCACGGCCGCCCCGACCTTCCTGAGCGCGGAGAAAACCGCGGGCGCAAGGGAAACGGGCGCTTCCAGCATATCCCGGTAATGCGCCTTGGGAATGACCAGCGTATGACCGGGACGAACGGGAGAAAGGTCAAGAAAAGCAAGAACTTCCTCGTCTTCATATACCTTCGCGCAGGGGATGTCTCCGCTGGCGATGAGACAGAAAATGCATTTTTCTTCAGCCATGACAGTACAACCTCCAGAGCCTCCCGTGTTTTTTAAACGCGGGGGATACCTTGTCATCCTAAGCGCAAGCGATTAGAACATCAAGAGCTTTTCTCCAGAGGCGCAAAAATGCCGTATTCTCACGAGTCCACCTTCCATGACACGTCGGGACACGTACGTTTCCCCGTCGGCGCGAAGCAACACAGAGCAAAATACATCTATCCGGTTTTTCTGCCTTTTCTCGGATGCCCGGGACAATGTGTCTATTGCGCACAGGATAAACAGACCGGCACTTGTGCCTCGCCGGACATATATGCCGTTCTCTCCGAAGCGCAGCAGCGGTTGAAAAATCTGTCCGCGTGCGGACCGGGCGAGACCAGAGAACTGGCCTTCTACGGCGGAACCTTTACGGCTCTGCCCGCCGGGGAGCGTTCCGCCTGCCTTGAAATGCTGTCCCCTCTGCGTGAGGAAGGACGCGTCACCCATGCCCGATGCTCCACCCGGCCCGACGCCCTCGGCCCCGACGTGCTGAAACAGCTCCTTGACGCCGACGTGAGCCTTGTCGAACTCGGCATACAGAGCTTCGACGACGGCGCGCTTTCTCTCTCCCGCCGCGGCTACTCGGGCGATACGGCGGCAGCAGGCTGCCGGGCCGTGCTTGAAGCCGGGCTTGAGCTCGGCATACAGCTTCTTCCCGGCATGCCGGGAAGCACCCCCGACATCTTTCTCAACGACGTGCGCCGCGCTCTCGAATTCCAGCCTTCGTGCCTGCGCTTCTACCCCTGTCTCGTACCCGAAGGCACGGTCCTCGCCCGCTGGTATCGGGAAGGCGCCTACCGTCCATGGACGCTGGAGGAAACCGTCCATACGCTGGGGCAGGCGCTGAACATGGCCTGGCAGGCCAACGTGCCCGTCATACGGCTGTCCGTGGCTCCGGAACCAGCCTTCGATGCCGCGCTGCTCGCCGGGCCGCGCCACCCCGCCTTAGGAGCCCTCATTCAGGCCGAAGCCCTGCTCGTCGCCGCCGAAGAAGCCCTGCGCCGCCTCGGCCGCAGGCCGCAGGAACTTCTGCTGCCCGCCGCGTGTCAGGGATTCATGTACGGCGACCGCGGCGCGCTCAAAGAGCGCTGGCGCGCCCTGGGGCTGGGGCCTGAGCGCATACGCTTCGAGCCCAAGGCCGTTGCGGCCACGCTGTACTGAAGAAGACAAAACCTTTCCCGGCTTCCCGGAAGGCGCCCCCATACGTACGCCTCTCTCCTGCGTCCCCGACAGCAGAATGCCCGGAAAGACAGGCGCATTTTGGCCGCAAACGCCGCATTTTTCACTTCCGGGGCTTGACGCTCCCCCCTTTTGACGTATGTTCCTTGACGACGGGAAGCCTTCTCTTCCCTCCAAATCCCAATTTGCGAGCGATATATGGGCAAAGACCTCATTATTGTGGAATCACCGGCCAAGGTGAAAACCATCAAGAAATTTCTGGGCAACAAATACATGGTGCAGGCCAGCGTCGGCCATATCCGCGACCTGCCCACCCGGGAAATCGGCGTGGATGAAGCCCACGACTTTGCCCCCCACTACGAAATCATCAAAGGCAAGGAAAAGGTGGTCCGAGATTTGCAGGACGCCGCTTCCAAGGCCGACACCGTCTATCTTGCGCCCGACCCCGACCGCGAGGGCGAGGCCATAGCCTGGCACATCGCCGAAGTCATCAAGAACAAGGCCAAGAACATCAAGCGCATCCAGTTCAACGAAATCACGGCCCGCGCCGTGAAGAACGCTCTGGAACATCCGCATGACATCAATCCCGACCTTTTCGACGCGCAGCAGGCCCGCCGCGTGCTCGACCGTCTGGTGGGCTACAAGATTTCCCCCCTGCTGTGGAAGACCGTGAAGCGCGGCATCTCCGCCGGGCGCGTGCAGTCCGTGGCCCTCAGACTCATCGTGGAACGGGAAGAGGAACGCCTCGCCTTCGTGCCCGAAGAATTCTGGACCTTCCGCGCCCTTCTGGCCGGAGCCACGCCCCCGCCCTTCAAGGCGGAGCTGACGAAGATAGAAACTTCGTTCGCCAAAAAGCTCCGGGAGCTTTCCGCAAAGGAAGACGACGGCAAGGCCAACCGTAAAATACTCATCGCCAGCAAGGCCGCGGCCGACGCCATGGAACAGGCCATGGCCGGGCAGCCCTTCGTGGTTTCCCAGGTGGAGGAAAAGGAACGCTCTCGCACGCCGCAGCCGCCCTTCACCACCTCCACCCTGCAGCAGACGGCCAACCAGCGCATAGGCTTCACATCCAAGCGCACCATGGCCACGGCGCAGCGCCTGTATGAAGGCATAGAACTCGGCGAAAGAGGCACCACGGCGCTCATCACCTACATGCGTACCGACTCGGTGCGCATCGCCGACGAGGCAAAAAAGAGCGCGGCCGAATTTGTGGAACAGCGCTTCGGCAAGGACTACATGGCCCCGGGCGGCAAGGGACGTTCCTTCAGGGGCAAAACCTCCGCTCAGGATGCCCACGAAGCCATCCGCCCTGTAGATGTCACCCTGACGCCCCAGGACGTGAAGGAATTTCTCACCCCCGACCAGTACCGCCTCTACAACCTCATCTGGTGCCGCTTCGTCGCCTCGCAGATGGCCGCCGCCACCTATCACGACACGGCCGTCACCCTGACCTGCGGCCCCGGACAGTGGAAGTCCAAAGGCGAACGTCTGCTTTTCCCGGGCTTTCTCGCCGTCATGCCCCGCTCCGTCGATGAGGAGGAAGACGTGCTTCCGCCCCTGCGCGAAGGCGAAATCGTCACGCTGCAGAAGCTGGAAAAGGAGCAGAAGTTCACCCAGCCCGCGCCGCGCTACACCGAAGCGTCGCTGGTGCGCGAACTGGAAGAAAAGGGCATAGGCCGCCCCTCCACCTACGCCACCATCATTTCCACCATTCAGGACCGCGAATACGTGCGTCTGGAGGACAAGCACTTCATTCCCACCGACCTCGGCAAGGTGGTCTGCTCGCAGCTGCGCGACCATTTCGCCCGCCTCATGGACGTGGGCTTCACCGCCGGCATGGAAGACAGTCTCGACCAGGTGGCCGAAGGCAAGCTCGGCTGGGTGGACCTCATGAAGGACTTTTCCAAAGACTTCACGCCCACGCTGGAAGCCGCGGCCAAAAACATGGCCCCGGTCAAGGGCGGACTCACCACGAACGTGCCCTGCCCGGAATGCGGCAAGCCGCTGGTGGTGAAGTTCGGCAAGAGCGGAGAGTTCCTGGCCTGTACGGGCTACCCCGAATGCCGCTACACCACCAACTTCACCCGCGATGAAAAGGGACAGATTATCCCGCAGGAAAGGCCGAAGGAAGAACATAAGAAAATGGGAACCTGCCCCAAGTGCGGCGGGGACGTCATACTCAAGCAGGCGCGTACGGGAAGCCGCTTCCTGAGCTGCTCCAACTACCCCGAATGCGACTACGCCGCGCCCTTCTCCACGGGCGTGGCCTGCCCCAAGTGCGGCAAGGGCATGCTGGTGGAAAAAAGCTCCCGCAAGGGCAAGCTGTTCTATTCCTGCGACCAGTACCCCCAGTGCGACTACGCCGTGTGGGACTGGCCCGTGGCCGAAACCTGCCCGGAATGCCAGTCGCCCGTTCTGGTCATCAAGACCACCCGGACGCGCGGCCGTCACATAGCCTGCCCCAATCCCAAATGCAAATACACCAGAGAGCTCGATGAAAGTCAGAGCTGAGCATGAGCTTTTCAGGTCCGCAGGCCTGAAAAGCCCATGAAAAGCACTGCTCCACTGTATCCGAACGTTGAAGGAACGGTTCGCCGAGGCGGGCCGTTCCTTTTTTGCTCTCCCGCTTCCTGACGGCGAAGGAGCCCCGAGACGCATGCCTTCTGAAACTTTTTCGTTCCGGCACGCCGCCTTTGGCATGGAATGCGGAACAAAAATGTATGTCGGAAGGGAGCTTCCAACATATTTTTTTTACAACGCATTGTCATGACATAAAAAATATTTTCGGCACGCAAATTGCAAGGGGCATGCGTGAACAAAAAATGGACAAAGTCCGATAAATCCCTACTCTAGGAGTACGCATGAACCTTTCTGTCAAACGGGCGACGGCATTCGGAGCCGCGGCGCTCTGCGCCGTGCTCTGCTTCCCCCGCCCCGGAGTTGCAGCCATGGAAAGCCCTTCCTACTGTGCCACCATTTCCCAGAGCAGCAACCCTCTGGCCACGCACGGCATGGTGACCTCTCCCAACTATCTGGCCACGCAGGCCGGTCTTGACATTCTGCGCCGCGGCGGCAATGCCGTGGATGCCGCCATAGCCACGGCCGTGACGCTGGCGGTGGTCTATCCCCAGATGTGCACGCCCGGCGGCGACAACTTCTGGCTCATCTACAACGCCAAAACCGGCGAGCTGAAAGGACTCAACGCCAGCGGACGCGCGGGCTCGAAGGCCACCATGGAATTCTACGCGTCCAAGGACCTGAAAGCCATTCCCTCCCGCGGCTATCTGGCGGCCAACACCGTCCCGGGCGCGGTTTCCGGCTGGGACGAGGCCTACCGCTACAGTCACTCCGCTCTCAAGACCTCCATGCCCTGGAAGGAACTCTTTGCCTCGGCCGTCGAATACGCCGAAAACGGTTTTCCGGTAAGCACCTCGCTTGCGCACTGGAGCGCCGTCAACGCCGACACCTCGGACAAGGAATTCCGCGCCCTTCAGCGCTTTCCGGAATTCGCCCGCGTCTTCATGAAGAACGACGCCCCGCTCGCCGCAGGCGACATCCTCCGTCAGCCCGACCTTGCCGCCACGCTGAGCACCATTGCGGAAAAAGGCGCCGGTGAATTCTATACGGGCAGCATAGCCAAAAAAATCGTGGCAGACCTGGAAAAGCACGGCGGCATGCTTACCCTTGAGGACTTCGCCTCTCACAAGGCCGACTGGGTGCAGCCCATAAGCGTGAACTACCGGGGGCTTACGGCCTGCAACCTTCCGCCGAACACGCAGGGCATGGCTTCTCTTGAAATCCTCAACATCCTCAACAATTTCAACATAAAAGACATGGGCGAAGGCAGTGCGGACTACTATCACGCCATCATTGAGGCCACCAAGGAAGCCTTCCTAGACCGCGACACCTACCTCTCCGACCCCGCCTTTGTTTCCATTCCGCTGGACCGCCTGCTCTCCGAAGAACACGGCAAGGCGCAGGCTGAGCGCATCAACATGGCCAAGGCTGCCGGTCCCAAGGCTCCCCTCGCCCCCAAGGGCGACACCATCTGGCTCGGCGTGGTGGACAAGGACGGCAACGCCGTTTCCCTCATCCAGAGCATTTATCACGACTTCGGCTCCGGCATCGTGGCGGAAGGCACGGGCGTGCTTCTTCAGAACCGGGGCAGCTTCTTCTCCCTTGACCCTAAGCACGTGAACCACCTCGAACCCGGCAAGCGCACCATGCACACGCTGAACCCCGCCATGCTTCTCAAGGACGGCAAGCCCTATCTCGTGTACGGCACCATGGGCGGCGAAGGCCAGCCCCAGACGCAGGCCGCCATCGTGACCCGCGTGGTGGACTTCGGCATGGCCCCGCAGGAAGCCATTACCGCTCCCCGCTGGCTTTACGGACGCACCTGGGGGGCCGCCTCCAACGACGTGAAGCTGGAAGGCCGCATTCCCGCCGACGTGGTCGAGGAACTCAAACGGCGCGGTCACCCCGTGAAGGTGGTGGAAGATTTCACCGACACCATGGGTCATGCGGGTGCCATTCTGGTTCATGCCGAAAACGGCGTGCTTCAGGGCGCCACCGACCCCAGAGGCGACGGTCTCGCCGCGGGCTATTAATCCTCCTCTGCTGGCGGCCTGCGGCCTTCCGCAGGTTCCGCCAGAGCGATACGCTCCCGAACGACAAAGGGCGGATTTCCCCATGTGGGAAATCCGCCCTTTGTCTCAATATCCGCAGAAAAAGTCCAACCGGCTACAAATCCACGCTGCCGCCGCTTCTGCCGCTCTGACCGGCGTTGCCGCGCGGCTTCAGGCCTTCCACGGCATCGCCGAGCTCGCGCATGGCCTCATCCACATGACGGCCGAGGCTCTCCCCGAGAGCCGCCGCGCTGTCCTTGGCGCTGTCCCACGCGCGGGAAACCTTTTCCCCTGCAGGCTCCCCCTCCAGGGTCTTCAACGTACACGCCCCGACGTCATTCAGCTTTTCACCCAGAATGCGCAGGCGCTCCCTCGTCACCCGGCCGTCCACAAAGGCTTCGCGCAGAAGGGGCTGCACCCGCTCCCGGTACTCGGCCGCCGGAAAAACGTTTTTCAGGTTCAGCAGCCCCCCGTACTCCGCCGGGCTGATTTCCTCTCCGCTCCGGAAGCCGCTTCCGGCATACAGACTGACGGCCAGAAAAACACAGGCTGCCGCAAGCACGGCGATAATCACGTTCTTGAACATACGAAGCTCCCCGCATGAATTCGGCAGCCGCCCGAAACGGACGGACTTCCATCTTCGTTTTCTCCGAAACAGGAAAAAATGACAAGCATTCCGCCTGAGAAAACGCTCAGGCGGGCAGGTATTCCAGCTCTCCCCCGTAGCGGATGCCGTCCTCGGAGACATGAACGACGACGGGATGGACCTCCACGCCGGCCTCGGCGGCCCGGCGCAGCGCGGCGGCATAAACGGGGTCCACGTAGTCCGCGGCGGAAAAGCATCGACCGTCCGGCCGCTGAATGATGTAGAGCATGGCCGCGCGCTTTCCTGCAGCCCGGATGTCCATGAGCGTCTGCAGATGTTTGGCGCCGCGGGCGGTCACGGCATCGGGAAAGGCCGCCACGCCGTCTTCCACAAGCGTGACGTTCTTGCACTCCACCCACAGCTCGGGCATCCCCTCTCCCGTCAGAAGTCCGTCCAGACGGCTTTCCCCGCATACGGCCTCGCGTTTCAGCGCGGAATAGCCCCGGGCCCAGGGCAGCAGCCCGGTCCCGAACAGCGCGGAAAGCAGACGGTTGGGCACGGACGTGTTCACTCCCACCCAGAAAAAGCCCGAGGCGCAGGGAAGTCCCAGAGCCTCCACCGTCCATGCAAGGCGGCGCCCCGGAGAAGTTGCCGGAGAAAGCAGCACGGGAGCGCCTCTGCGCAGAAGCCCGAGCATGGTACCGGTATTGTTGGTATGCGCCGCAACTTCCCGTCCGTCGAGTTCCACATACATGAAAAAACGCTTCTCGCGGCGCAGCAGACGCCCAACCCGGCAGCCTTGCGGATATTGCAGAAGAGGTTCACTCATCAATTTACAGACCTCTGTGAAGCTGATAAACTTTCAAGCATCTTGGGGAACCCTTGCGCGCCCTTCATCGCCAACAGGAAGAACATATCCATGAACTTTGCCGAGAGAATGAAAAAAATCAAGCCTTCCGCCACGCTTGCCTTCAATGCCAAGGCTCTTGAACTCAAGGCCGCGGGCATAGACGTCACCAGCCTGGCCGTAGGCGAACCCGATGCTCCTACCCCGCTTCATATCTGCGAGGCCGCCAAGAAAGCCATTGACGATAACTTCACCAAATACACGGCCGTCCCCGGAATCATGGAGCTCCGGCAGGCGGTATGCCACTATTTCCAGCGCCAGTACAACGTCAGTGCCAAGCCGGAAAACGTCATTCTCACCACCGGCGGCAAGCAGTCGCTTGCCAACACCCTTTTCGTGATGCTCAACGACGGTGACGACGTTCTTCTGCCCTGCCCCTACTGGACCAGCTACCCCGACCTCATCCGCCTTGCCGGAGGCAACCCCGTTCTTGTTCCGGCAAGTTCCGCCAAGGGATTCCGCATCGACGTGTCGGACCTGGAAAAGGCCGTCACGCCCAAGACGCGCATGATTATCCTGAACTCGCCCTCAAACCCCACGGGCGTGGCCTATACGCAGGAAGAAGTGGACGCCATGGTCAAATGGTGCTTCGAACGCGACATCTTCGTGCTGGCCGATGAAATCTACGACCAGCTCGTCTATGACGGAGCGCCCGTGAGCGCCGCCTGCTGGTGGGAAAAGAATCCCGAAAAAATCGCCATCGTCAACGGTCTCTCCAAGGCCTTTTCCATGCCCGGCTGGCGAGTAGGCTACACCCTCGCACATGCGGACCTCATCAAGCAGAGCTCCAAACTGCAGGGACAGATGACCTCGCACATGTGCTCCATCGCGCAGAAGGCGGCCCTGGCCGCGCTCGACGGCTCGTACGACTGCGTTGAAGAAATGCGCCGCGACTTCCTCCGCCGCCGCGACCTTGCCATGGCGGAAATTTCCACGTGGCCCGGCGTGGTCTGCCCCAAGCCGGGCGGAGCCTTCTATCTCTTCCCGGACATGAGCGCCCTGCTCACTCCGGAAATGCCCGACGGCACGGCCGTATGCACCTACCTTCTGGAAAAGGCCCGCGTGGTCTGCGTTCCCGGCGAAGCCTTCGGCGCGCCGAACTGCATACGCCTTTCCTATTCCGTTTCCGACGAAACCCTCATGGATGCGCTGCGTCGCATGAAGGAAGCCCTCTATCACTAACCCTCAACTTCCGATGGTGCGCTTATGACTCAGGCAAAACTTGATTGGGCCCATGCCTGGCTGGGCGGCGTTGCCGACCGCCCCTCCGATGACTCTTCCTTCATCGACAAGCTGAAAGAGCAGCTTCCCGTGCTGCCTTTCCTGTCTCTGCCCTTTGCGGAAGACCTCATCCACCAGCTTGAAATTCATGAAGAATTTCTGCGCAGCTTCAAACACATGCTGCTTCTTGGCATCGGCGGCTCGGCTCTCGGCCCCCGCGCTCTGCAAAGAGCCTTCGCGCCCGGTCAGGACCGTCCCAATCATGACGGCCCCTGCCTGTGGATTGCCGACAACGTGCATCCCGAATGGCTGCAGGAGCACCTCGACCGTCTTGTTCCCGAAGACACGCTCGTCGTGGTCATCAGCAAATCCGGCGGCACCATCGAAACCATCGCCCAGTACCTCATCGTCCTGCCCTGGCTTCAGACCAAGCTGCCCGGAACGTGGCAGGAACACCTGTTCATGGTGACGGACGCCAACAAGGGCTTCCTGCGCGACGAAGTCGACAAGTACGCCCTTCGTTCCCTGCCCGTGCCGGACAATCTCGGCGGCCGCTACTCCGTGCTGTCCGCCGTGGGTCTGGTGCCCGCCGTGTTCCTCGGCATGGACTGGAAGGGCCTTCTGCAGGGCGCCATGTCCGTGGGCCGTCCGCTGGCGGAAAACCCCGAGACTCTGCTCGAACATCCCGCATGGAAGCTGGCCCGCTGGGCCTGGCAGATGTCCGAAGCGGGAAAGAGTCAGATTATCTATTTCTGCTACATTCCCGCCTGGTCCACCTTCGGCCCCTGGTTCGGCCAGCTCTGGGCCGAAAGCCTCGGCAAGGACGGCAAGGGAACCATGCCCCTTCCCGCTACCGGCGTGACGGACCAGCACTCCCTGCTGCAGATGTTCCTCGACGGCCCCAAGGACAAGATATGCCTCTTCGTCAGCTCGCCTGCGAACAAGGACATCCTGCCCATGCCCGCCAAGCTCCCCGAACAGTGGCAGTACCTCAAAGGACACACCTTCGGTGACATCCTTGAGGCCGAAACGCTCGCCACGCGTGCCACGCTTGCCCAGAAGGACGTGCCCGTGGTGCACCTCGACATGCCCGATGAAAGCGCCGTCTCCGCCGGCAAGATGATGATGCTGCTCGAAGCGACCACCATCTTCACCGGCTGGCTCATGGGCATCAACCCCGTGGACCAGCCCGCCGTGGAAAACGGCAAGAAGCTGGCCCGGGCGCGTCTGGGCATGCCCGGCTCCGAGGAAGATGCCTCGCGTCTGGCCATGTTTACCGCCATCCCTTCGGAAAACATGAACTTCTAACGAGGGGCCACGCTCCGCAAGACCAAAGGACAAGGGTGAAACTCTCTATCCCAGGTCTTCGGAGCGCGCCCTCATGCGGTGCGAGGGGGAGGCACAGCCTCCCCCTCTGTCGTAAGAGCGTGTCCGGCAGACCCGGCCCCGGGCTTTCCGCCTCCCTGCATTCCGCACTCAGGCATACGCTTTTCCGAAACGCTTTTTTGCCGGAAGGCATCCCAATCTTTCCCGGGCAGCCTCGGTTTCCGGCTCACTGAAAAAGGCCCGCGGGCCAACCTCTTCCGGAAGGTACGCTCATGGATGACGCAAGTCAGAACGGCGCAGACAACCAGCTGCCGTTCAACCTGGCAAAGTTCTTCTCCTACATCTCGCTGGTGCTGATTCTCATCTCCAGCGTCATCCTCACGCTCTTCATCGGCCGCACCATGAACGCTTCCGTGCTGGAAAGCCAGCAGGAATACGCGCTGCTTCTGGCGGACAACATCAACCGCCAGATATTCCGCAAGTTCACCCTGCCCGTGGCCTACGCTTCCGGCCGTGTCGCCCTTTCCAATCCGGCGCAGTACAAGCTGCTCGATGAAGTCATACAGTCGCAACTGCACGGCCTTCAGCTCGAAAGCGTGCGTCTGTTCGACGACCACTACACCATTCTCTACTCCACGAATCCCAAGGAAGTGCGCCGCACGGACATGTACACGGCGGGCATTCCCCTGGTGTTCGAAGGAAAGCCCCATCATTTCGACGTGCTTTCCTCCATTCCCTATACGCAGGCGTTTCTCACCCCCAGTCTGGAGGACGGAACCTTCCTTCTGCGCACCGTGTTTCCTCTGACCGTGGATGCCGACTTTCAGGAAGTCAGGCTGCACGGCCAGCCCGTGCCCGTACTGGGCGTGCTGGAAATCGTGCAGGACATGACGCCGCAGTACAGGGGCACCATACGCTCGCAGAGGCTCATCATCGGCGGATTTCTCGTCTCCACGCTCATCCTGTTCTTCCTGCTGCACTTCGTGGCACGCAAAGCCGAATACACTCTGAGCAGTCGCATGGCCCGCAACCGCCAGCTCGAAGCCCAGCTCCATCAGGCGGAAAAACTGGCCAGCATGGGCCGCATGGTGGCTTCCATCGCCCACGAAATACGCAATCCCCTGGGCATCATCCGGTCCAGCTCCGAATTTCTCATCCGCCGCCACAAGACGGAGGACGCCACCACTCAGGCCATGCTCTCCGCCATTTACGACGAGTCATGCCGCCTCGGCACCACCGTCAACGACTTTCTGGACTACGCCCGCCCGCGTCAGCCGAGGCAGGACACCGTCAATCTTCAGGACATTCTCAACAAGGCTCTGGCCTTTCTCGGAGGCGAATTTCAGCGCCGGGGCGTGGAAATCCATGCCGACATTTCCCCCGACCTTACGGTTCCCGGCGATGCGGACCTGCTCTACCGGGCCTTCTACAACATTCTTGCCAACGCGCAGCAGGCCATGGACGGCCCGGGGCAGATTTTCATCGAAAGCGCCCTTCCTGCCGACGGGAGAATCACGCTTACGTTCCGTGATACGGGACCGGGCTTTGCCGAAGACGTGCTGAACAAGGCCATGGACCCGTTCTTCACCACCAAGGACAACGGAACCGGGCTCGGTCTGCCCATCGTACAGGCCATCATCGATTCCCATGGCGGCAGCATGAAACTGGCCAACGCCCAGCAGGGCGGCGCGCTCATCACCATCAGCTTCCCCACCGGAAAGCCCCTAACTGAACAAGGAAACGCTCATGAGTGACATCTCTCATATTCTCGTCATCGATGATGAAAAAAACTATCTCGTCGTCATGGAAGCGCTGCTCAAGGACGCAGGCTATGAGGTGACGGCTCTCAACGACCCGGAAATGGCCCTGCATTTTCTGGACGAGTCCGAAGTGGACGTGGTCATCACCGACATGAAAATGCCCAAGCTCTCCGGCAAGGAGGTGCTGCAGCGCATCAAGAAGTCATGGCCCGACCTGCCGGTGCTCATCATGACGGCCTTCGGCAGCATTGAAAGCGCCGTCGAAGCCATGCGCTACGGGGCCTTCGACTACATCACCAAGCCCTTCGCCAACGACGAGCTTCTGCTCTCCGTGCACAACGCCGTGGAGCTTTCCAAGGCCCACCGGCAGTACAAGCTGCTGCAGGAGTCTCTGGAAGAGCGCTACCGCACCCATCACATCATCGGCAAGTCCAAGGCCATCCGCAACACGCTCTCCATCGTGGACAGAGTTGCCGTCAGCCGCTCCACCGTACTCATCACCGGTGAATCCGGCACGGGCAAGGAGCTCGTGGCCCGGGCCATCCACTTCAGCTCTCCGCGCAAGGAAGGCCCCTTCGTTTCCGTCAACTGCATGGCCTTCAACTCAGGCGTGCTGGAAAGCGAACTGTTCGGCCATGAAAAAGGCTCCTTTACCGGCGCCGTAGCCACGCGCCGGGGCCGCTTCGAACAGGCCGACCACGGCACCCTGTTCCTTGACGAAGTGGGCGAGCTCAGCATGGACCTTCAGGTCAAACTGCTGCGCGTGCTGCAGGAAAGAGTGTTCGAGCGCGTGGGCGGTACCGAGCCCATCAGCGTGGACATCCGCGTGGTTGCCGCCACCAACCGCGACCTCTCCAAAATGGTGGAGGAAGGCACCTTCCGCGAAGACCTCTTCTACCGCCTCAACGTGGTGCAGATTCCCATTCCTCCGCTTCGCGAACGCAGGGAGGACATTCCCCTGCTCATCGCCCATTTCACGGAAAAAATCGCCGAAGACAACGGCATTCCCGTCAAGAGCTTCAGCACCGAGGCACAGAACTACCTGACCGGCTACGAATGGCCGGGCAACATCCGTCAGCTGCAGAACGTGCTCGAAGGCTGCATGGTCATGGTTCCCGGCCCTGTCATCGGCGTGGACGACCTGCCGCCGGAAATCCGGGGCGAAGAATCCCAGTTCAAGAGCGCCGTGGACCTTCTGCCCGTGGAGCTCAACCTTGCCGACACGCTGGACAGAATCGAGGCCGCGCTCATCAAGCGCGCCCTCGTGCGGGCCGACTTCGTCCAGGCTCATGCCGCGGAACTGCTCGGCATCTCCCGCAGCCTCATGCAGTACAAACTGAAAAAGTACAACATCACGGGGCATTGATGCCCCAAAAGAAACAGAACGGGCGCTTCGGCGCCCGTTTTTTTTCGGCAAAGGCCATCTTCTCTCCCAAAAGATTCCGTGTCGACTCTTCTGAAAAGCAGGGAAAGCCCCTCTTCAATCCTGCACGTAACCGGTCACGGACGGACTTGAAGCCCTCAGGCCTTTTCCTTTTTCCGGTGGAAAAACGCGAGGCGTCTGCCGTCCCTCATGCCTGCATCGCCGTACACGCACCCCCATGGCGACAAGCGGTAGAAAACGTGTCCTCAACTCCGCTTATGCCTCAGCATCATCCTCTCCGAAAAGCCTCTGAACAAATGGAAAAAGATGACCGCAGGCACATCCTCCGGCCACTTTTCTCTTCCGTGTTCGCTGCTGATTTTCAGGCCATACCGCATTCCACCCTTATCCCAGGCAGCCTCAAGGCTGTTCCTTGCCGCTCTCACCCTTCCGGCACAGAGGCCTCCCCCACCGCCGCACCTGACATTTTCATTAAAGAATACCGCGACTTCGCTATTTCCTCCCATGTTTCACGTGAAACATGAATCCCTGTTGCTTCCAGTGTTTCACGTGAAACACTCCTTGCTTTTCCCTACCCCTGCGATTATGTAAGAAAAGACATCGGGAAAGGAGTTACTACTTTGGCCAGAATCATTGCCGTTGCCAACCAGAAAGGCGGCGTGGGAAAAACCACCACGTCAGTCAACCTTTCCGCCTCTCTGGCAATCATGGAAAATCGAGTTCTCCTGGTGGACTGCGACCCGCAGGCCAATTCCACCAGTTCGCTGGGCTTCGACCAGCAGAATCTTCCGCGCAATCTCTACACGGCGCTCTGCGGCACATCCTCACTGGAAGAAACGCTTCTTCCCACGGCAACCCCCTTCCTCACCCTGCTGCCGTCATCCACCGACCTCGTCGGCATAGAAATCGAACTCGTGGACAAAATGGCGCGGGAATTCTACCTGGCCGATTTGCTCGGTCATGTAGCCGACGACTACGACTACATCATCATCGACTGCCCTCCTTCTCTCGGCCTCATCACCATCAACACGCTGTGTGCCGCGCACGAAATCCTCATTCCCCTGCAATGTGAATTTTTCGCCCTGGAGGGCATCGTCAAGCTGCTGCATACCTATGAACAGGTACGCAAGCGCCTGAACCGGGATTTGCAGATTCTGGGCGTGCTTCTCACCATGTACGATTCCCGCAACAAGCTGGCCCGGCAGGTCAAGGCCGAGGCGGAGCGCTGCTTCCCCAAACATATGTTCGAAACCGTCATTCCCCGCAACGTACGCCTGTCCGAAGCGCCGAGTCACGGCAAGTCCATCCTGCATTACGACATCAAGTCCAAGGGCGCGGAAGCCTACCTGCAGCTCGCCCGCGAAGTGGTGCATAAAACGGCGCAGCCCTAAGGGCTCGGAACGGACGGATATCGGCGCAAAACGCCCCAGTCTTTCCGCTCTCCATCAGGAAGAAGAGGGAGACGCTCATTCACCAAACTCCCCTGCCCGCGGGAACAGCCCGCCCCGTCAGAGAGAACCCGACAGAGAGCATCAGACCATGCTTCAAAGGAAAGGTCTGACGGCATCAGAAGAAAAACAGACGGCCCATCCGATTCACAAACAGGATTCAGACAAACAGCCTGACATTCCAGGAACACGGCCATGCCGCACCGCTGCGGCCGGCATTTTGAACATGACGACAACCTCCGTGGAGGAAACATGAACATTCCCGAACGCGGCCTCGGACGCGGCCTCAGCTCCCTGCTCAGCTCCGCAACGGAAAGCGGCAACGAAGAAACCAGAAAGCTCGCCCTCACCCAGCTGGTTCCCGGCAAGCATCAGCCCCGCAAGGTCTTTGACAGCAACGCCCTGGGTGAGCTGGCCGTCTCCATCAAAAATCAGGGGGTCATTCAACCCCTTCTGGTACGCCTGCTGCCCGGCATGCCCCAGCGCTATGAAATTGTGGCAGGAGAACGCCGCTGGAGGGCCGCGCGCATGGCCGGTCTGACCGAAGTTCCCGTCATCGTCACGGAATACACCGACAAGGAAGCCATGACCGTGGCTCTTGTGGAAAACCTTCAGCGTGAAGACCTCAACCCCATGGAAGAGGCCGAAGCGCTTCAGGCGCTGCGTGAAGCCCACGGCCTCAGTCAGGAGGCGCTGGCCGAGCAGCTCGGAAAAAGCCGCTCTGCCGTGGCCAACGCTCTGCGCCTGCTCCAGCTCTCCCCCTCCATGCAGGAAGGCGTGGCCCGGGGAGACATTTCGGCCGGACACGCCCGCGCCCTGCTCTCCGTTGCCGACGGCACGCTGCGGGTCGCCCTGTATGCCGCCATTTTGGAGCATCACCTTTCCGTGCGCGAAACGGAAGCCGCCGCCGACACCTGCAAGCGTACCGGAGCCCTGCCGGAAAAACTGCTGCCCAAAGGCGGCGAAGTCTCCCGTCCGGCCCGCACTCCGAAACCGCAGGTCATAAAGGACCTTCAGGCGCTTCTGCGGCAAAGCTGCGGCACGAAGGCCACCATAAGCGGCAACGAACAAAAGGGACGCATACAGCTGCCCTACGCGAGTCCGGAAGAGCTTGCCGCCATTCTGGAGAAGCTCGGCCTGACCAAAGCACAGTAAGCCGCCTTATCCGACCATTCTCAGGGGCAGGCCCGGAACAGCACCGGGCCTGCCCCTGTCGTTCGGAACAATCAGCGTTTTCAATGCGGCTCCGGCCCCTTTTCCTCAGAAACGCAGCCGCACCTCCGCAAAACGGGCTCCGGCAATATGCAGTTCTTTCACGGCAGAGTACCGTAACTGCCCCAAGCGCCCCTCCTATCGCCGCCTCAATTCCCACGCTCCCCGGTCTCTCCGACCGGTCTCCTTTTCCCTGCTGCAAGCCGCCTGAAGTCCCCCGGCAGCGGGCATGACAGGCAAACTACCATGCCTCTCTTCCCAGGCAGCGCCCCATCGCCCCCCTGTACCCATGGCACGTTTTCCCGGTCTCTCCCGCTTATCGCAGGCCGCAACATTCGAGGAACTATCAGACCAGTCTGCAATCTTCCGAAGAAGCGTCCTTTGTCATAAAGGGGAATGCCCGTTCCGGGCTCCGCTTCTCTCCCTCCATCGCCCACGGGCATAGAAAAGCGCGCCGAAAAAGGCAGGCAGAACCGGGGACAAGGCCTGGCCGACATACAGGCCCATGTATCCCATAGTGAAATGCTCCGCGAGCAGCCATGAAAGAAGCACCCGTATGACGAGTGCCTCCAGCACGGCGTTGGCAAACGCAAACTCCGCATGTTCTGCCCCAATGGCGAATGAATCAAAAACATACATGGTCACATAGAAGAGACTGTTGACGGAACAACACAGACGAAGATACTGCACTCCGATTCCGGCACTGGAAGATGCAGGCAGAAAGCACGCCATGACGTTCTCCGCCGCGACCTGCACGACAAGAACAATGCCCGCCGTTATGACAATGTTCAGCCAAAGTGCCGTACGCACGATGTGCCGCACTCTTTCTTCGTTGCCTGCGGCAAGATTCTGCGCCGTCATGACCGTGACGGCCTGCCCTATGCCCCAGCACGGCATACCCGCGAGCGTGTTGATTTTCAGACCGATGCCCGTAGCCGCGACCACGGCAATGCCGCAGGCGTTCAGCATTCCCGTCACTATGAGAAAGGACAGATTGACGACCGCCATCTGTGCCGAGGCCGGCAGCGCGAGGCGCAACATGACGGCGACCCTCTGTCGGGACGGAAAAAAGCGATGGAAGGAGCGCTCCGATACAGCCTTGCCCTCCCGCAGGAACCAAAACGCCGGCACCAGAACCGCCGCCTGGGCAAGCACCGTGGCCACGGCCGCCCCTGCCGTGCCTTGATGGAAAAACATGACAAATACGATATCCAGAAGAATATTCAACGCCGCCGACAGCGCCGTCAGAATCAGAGGAAGCACGGCATTGCCGAGAGCACGAAGTACGGCGCATATCGTATGCAGACAAAACACGAACACCGTTCCCGTGCAGAGAATCCGCGTATAGGTCAGCGTTTCTGGCAGTACCTTGCCAGGAACGCCGAGCCGGGAAAGAGCAGGGGCGCTCAGCACAAAGCTCACCACGGAGACGAGCGCCGAAAACAGGATGGTAAGCCACATCAGGGTATGCACGGCCTCTCGGCTGCCGGAAAGCTCACCGCGGGCGGCCTGTCCGCCGACGAGCACCGCTCCGCCCGTGCCGAACCCCATGCCGAGAGACGCCACAAAAAAGGCCACCATGCTGCCGTTACCGACCACGGCAGCCCCCTCTTCCCCCACGCCCCGGCTGACTATCAGCATATCCGCCACTCCGTAACAGAGCTGAAGAACATGCATCCCTATCAGCGGAAGGCTAAAGGACAGCATCTGACGGACAACGGGGCCCCGGGTCATATCACATGAAATATTCATAGCATCTGCCTGTATGAAAAAAGGAAGGCGCATGACGCGGCCTTCCGTGAAACAAGTTCCGCTAAGCGGAAAAAACGGCCGCGGGACAAGGCGCGGCCATACAGGCAGAGCGGCAGACCCGCCCCTGCGGGCAGGTCCCGGCTCGATGAAAAAATTTTCAGCCCCGGTCAGCGCCTCATCGTGGAGAAGCCGGAGCGAATACGAGTCCGAGTTTCATCTTTCTTCTTCGCCCGAAGGCGAACCTCCTTCCAAATGCCTGCCGACATATCGCGGCAGGCAGCACTAGTGCCCCGCCTTTTCCGGCGGAAACTCACGCCTCTTTACGCAAAATGGCCAGAAACAGCGCATCCTGTCCCGGAAAAAGCGGAGCAAAACAGCGCTCTTCCACAAGGCGGCCGTCTTTTCCTTCCTTCCTGAGGAAGGCTTCGATACGGTCTTCGTTTTCCTCGCGGTTCAAGGCGCAGGTCACATAAAAAAGTGCGCCGCCATTCTGCAACCGGCTCCATGCGTGGGCAAGTATGTCCGCCTGAACACGCGAAATATCGGCCAGCCTTTCCGGAGAAAGACGCAGACGAAGTTCCGCATTTCTGGCCAGCGTGCCTGTACCGCTGCACGGAACATCCAATAATATCAACGGGAAAGAATCCTCCACCGCCTGAGCCGAAGCGCAGCGGAGCTGCGGCCACGGCAGACGGAGACACAAAAGCGAAGCCTTGAGTTCCTCCAGACGAAATGCGGCCGGTTCGCTGGCAAGCTCCACGCGCACGCCCTTTTCCAGAAGCGCCGTGGTTTTGCCGCCGCGGCCGCAGCACGCATCCCACAACGGTGCCTCGGCAAGTCCCGCATCCTCCACCCAGGCAGCCAGATATTCGGCCACCAGCTGGGAGGTGGCCCCCTGCCGCGTCACATCTCCCCGCTGCTCAAAGGAGGACAGCAGGCGCGCCTCGCCTTCTTCTCCGGCTCTGCCCTTCTCCAGTCCCTGGGAGGAAAAGCCGCCCTGCCCCACAGGGGCGTAGCCGCGCTCGACCCAATGGTGAACCAGCATCTCCCCCCACGCCCTTTTCAGGTTCGCGCGCCAGCAGGGAGCGGGGTGTTCCAGCGTGTTTGCCGCCATGCGGCAGGCTTCCCTGGCGCCGTACTGCGCAACCCACATTTTCGCAAGCCACAGCGGAAGCGAGGCAGCCTTGGCCATGCCTTCCGCATCAAGGGTTCCGTCCGCAAGCGCAAACAGCGTTTTGTCGGCCTCGGCACGCAGTGCCTCCGCCTGCCTGTCCACGGAGCGCAGCACGCCGTTGACCAGACCGCCGAGCCCCTGACCGAAGCGGCGCCGGGCAAGGTTGACCAGTTCATTCACCGTGGCGCGGGCCGGGATGCCGTTCATGAACAGAATCTCGTATGCACCGAGGCGAAGCAGCATCCGCACCTGCGCCGAAAGCGCCTCCGGCTTTTTCAGCAGTCCGGCAAGAGCCGCGTCCAGCAGAGCATGTTTTCGCAGCACGCCGTAAACCAGCTCGGAGCAGAGGGCGGCATCGCGCGCCTCAAGAGCGGAAATCTGCACCTGCCGTGAGAGCATCACGGGCAACGGCGTCGTATCTTCCGGGTGGCGGAAAAGCTGACTGAGCACTTCCAGCGCCCCTTTCCGAGCCCCGGAAACGGACGGATTCTGAGACGTTTTTTTTACTTTTTCGACCATTGACTCACGATTCCGTGTTTCGTGCCTTAAAAAGGATTCTGGCGTGTTTTCCGGTTTTCAGAGCGTTTTTACTGAAAAACGCCCTCCTCTGCCCGTGTTTCTCCCATGAACGAATCCCCTGCTTCTCTGACATCGGATTACAGAGAGGCAGAAAAAACTTTCGCGCGCGAACGAGGCGCCGGCTTTCCGGCCCGGAGCCCGATTTCACCAAAAGCCATGTCAGGGGACTGACCTGCGACTTGGCCGACAGTCTCCCGAAAGCTCCGTCCCGGGCTTCGCGCCCTTTCTGAAAATCGAAGCGAGGCAGGTCCGCGTCAGGCCGTTTTTCCGCCCAGCATGCCATAGGGAGCGCTGAGGCCCCGCAGACGCCCATTGTAAAAATCCTGAGCGCTCATGGTGGGCTTGCCCGCCGGGCGCAGGTGGGTGATGCGGTAGGCTCCGGAGCCGCAGGCCACAAGAAGCGCACCGTCTTCCATGCCGACAAGCGTGCCGGGGGCGGCATCCGCCGTGGTCTCCACGGGCTGCCCCGGTTCAAGACGGAGCGTAAGAGGTTCCCGGCCTTCGATGGAAAGCACGGCCTTCGCCCCCGGAGCGGGCGTAAGTCCGCGTATGATATTGTGGATGGACTTCGCATCCCCGGCCCAGTCGATATATTCCTCCTCGGCCCTAATCTTGGCCGCATGGGTGACCAGCTCTTCGTTCTGGAGCACGAAGGCCGCCCGGCCCTCGGCAATCATGCCGAGCGCCCCGACCATGAGCTTCGCGCCGTGCTCGGCCAGCGTATCGAACAGCGTGCCCGCCGTGTCCTCGGGCTCGATGCTCACGGCCTGCTGCAGCAGCATGGGGCCGGAATCGAGTCCCGCTTCCATCTTCATGATGGTCACGCCGGAAATGGTGTCGCCGTTCATCACGGCACGCTGAATGGGCGCGGCGCCGCGGTACTGCGGCAGCAGGGAGCCGTGCACGTTGTACGGTCCCATGGTGGGAATGTCGAGCACGCGCTGCGGCAGAAGCAGTCCGTAGGCGGCCACCACCAGCACGTCGGGCCTGAGGTCGGCCAGCGCCTGCACATCGGCGTCATCCCGGAAATTGCGGGGCTGATACACGGGCAGTCCCATTTCCAGCGCCAGCTCCTTTGTCGCGGACGCCTTCAATTTCTTTCCCCTGCCCGCCGGACGGTCCGGCTGCGTATAGACGGCCACCACCTCGCCGCCTTCCCAGGCGGCCACGGCCTTCAGAATAACTGCCGCAAAATCCGGCGTGCCCATGAATACAATACGCAGTTTCGACATGACAGCTCCATGAGATGTACCGGAAAAGGCCCTTGGACGCCTTCTCCGGTCTTTCATTAAAATGTTCCCCTTCCGCTCCGGGCTCAGGTCTTCCCGGCGGCAGACGGTCAGCTCACTGTACGGCCTATCCTTTCCCGCGTCCAGACTTCATGTCCGAACCAGAAAACCTCAACCAGCTTTTCATCTCCCCGACGCAGGCCATAAAAAAGCCCGGAACAGCTCCGGGCTTTTCATTCCTATCTTTAAAGGACGATGGTCACAGGCTACTTTCTGCCCTTTCTCATCTTCTTGTCGTAGAGAGAACGCTTGAGGTAGCTGATGTGGTCGATGAACAGCTTGCCGTCCAGATGGTCGGTCTCGTGCTGCATGCAGGCGCCGTAGTAGCCTTCGCCTTCGATGTGCACGGGATTGCCGTCAAGGTCCGTGGCATCGAGAGCCACGCGGCGGGGACGCTTCACCTTGGCGCGAAGTTCCGGCACGGAAAGGCAGCCTTCGTTTTCCTCATGACCTTTGGGGTCGAGGACGGTGACCACGGGATTCACGAACACCCGGAAATCCTGAGGCAGGTCGGGGTCGTTCTTTTCCTGCGACACGTCGATGATGACCACGCGCTTGAGCACGCCGATTTGCGGCGCGGCGATGCCCACGCCGCCCACGGTGGTGAGGGTGTCGAGCATATCCTTGGCAAGCGCGCGTATTTCGTCGTTTATCTCGGCAACCGGTTCGCTGACCTTGGCCAGAAGCGGGTCGGGATACTGAAGAACGGGACGAAGCATGATTTACTCCGCGGTATCGCTGGGAGCGGGAGCCGCCTTTTCACGCAGTCGAATGCCCAGTTCACGCAACTGCTTGTTGTCCACGGGGGACGGAGCTTCGGTCAAAAGGCAGGCGGCCTTCTGATTCTTGGGGAACGCAATGACGTCACGGATGGAAGAGGCGCCCGTAAGCAGCATGGCCACACGGTCGAGACCGAAGGCTATGCCGCCGTGAGGCGGAGTGCCGTAGTCCAGCGCCTGGATGAAATAGCCGAACTGCGCCTTGGCGGACTCTTCGGTGAAGCCGAGGCCCTCGAACATGCGGGTCTGGTCGGCGGGATTGTGGATACGGATGGAGCCGCCGCCGATTTCGTTGCCGTTGAGCACCATGTCATAGGCGCGGGCCTTGGCACGGGCGGGGTCGGACAGCATGATGTCGTAGCTGTCGTCCTGAGCGGCGGTGAAGGGATGATGGCAGGCCACCCAGCGCTTTTCCTCCTCGCTGTATTCGAAGAGCGGAAAATCCGTCACCCAGAGCAGGTTCCAGGTGTTTTCGGGAATGAGGCCGAGCTTGTTTCCGAGCCTCACGCGCAGGCTGCCGAGGGCGTTGTTCACAAGACCGGGCTCGCCGGCCTGGAAGAACACGATGTCGCCCACTTCAAGGCCGCAGGCTTCCTTGATGCCCTCTCTTTCCGCCTCGGAAAGGAACTTGGCGATGGGAGACTGCCATTCGTTTTCGTGAATCTTTATCCAGGCGAGGCCCTGAGCGCCGAAGCCCTTCACGAAATCGGTGAGCTCGTCGATTTCCTTGCGGGTCATGGTGGCGCCGCCGGGCACGCGCAGAGCCTTCACCAGCTTCGCACCGGCGAAGAGCTTGAAGGCGGAGTTGTGCACGATGGCCGTCACGTCCTTGAGCTTGAGGTCGAAACGGGTGTCGGGCTTGTCGGAGCCGTAGTCGCGCATGGCTTCCTCGTAGGGCATGCGGGGCAGCGGCAGCGGAATGTCCACGCCGAGCGATTCCTTGAACACGCGGGCGATGAGACCTTCGGCCATGCTCATGACCTGCTCCTCATCCACGAAGCTCATTTCGATGTCCACCTGCGTGAACTCGGGCTGACGGTCGGCGCGCAAATCCTCGTCGCGGAAGCAGCGGGCCACCTGATAGTAGCGGTCCACGCCGCTCATCATGAGCATCTGCTTGAACTGCTGGGGAGACTGCGGCAGCGCGTAGAATTCACCGGGAGCCATGCGGCTGGGCACGAGGAAGTCGCGCGCGCCTTCGGGGGTGGACTTGGTGAGATAGGGCGTTTCGACTTCGAGGAAGTCGAGTTCGTTCAGATAGTTGCGGCAGGCCTTCACGATGTTGTGACGCACGCGCAGGTTATGAGCCATGGAAGGACGGCGCAAGTCGAGATAGCGATACTGCAGACGCACGGACTCGGAGCAGTCGGTACGGTCCTCCACAAGGAAGGGCGGCGTCTTGGCGGTGTTGAGCAGCTTCCACTCCAGCACCACGACTTCGATTTCGCCGGTGTGCAGGTTGGGATTCGTCATGCCTTCGGGACGGGGACGGACGCGGCCCTTGATGGCGATGACGTATTCGCTGCGCAGAATATGCGCGTCACTGTGGGCCTCGGGAGCCACTTCGGGGCTGAACACCACCTGCGTAAGTCCGTCACGGTCGCGCAAATCCACGAAGATGAGGCCGCCGTGGTCACGGCGGTACTGCACCCAGCCCATGAGGCACACGGTCTCGCCGTTGTTGGCAATGGTCAAATCGTTGCAGTGATGGCTGCGCTTCCAGTCGCCCAGCGGCTTGATGTATCGGGCGTGTTCCTTCTGAACATCCACGACGGTCTTTTCGTTTTCTTCAAACTGGCTCATGACCATTCCTTCTTTATTGTTCGGCTTTCAGGCCGGCAGCGACGTCGGCACAGGGCACTTCGCGCTGCTCGCCGGATTCCATGTTTTTGATGATGACGCTGCCGGAGGCGAGCTCGTCGGTACCCATGATGAGGGTGAAGCGCGCGCCGGATTTTCCGGCCTGACGCATGGTGGCCTTCATGCTGCGGCTCTCATATCCCATGGTGCCGGAGAAACCTTCCCGGCGCAGGCTCTGCGAGAGCGCGAAGGCCGCGTCACGGCAGGAGTCGTCAAGCACGGCCATGTAAAAGTCGGGACGGATTTCGGGCAGCTCGCGGCCTTCCAGCAGAAGAGCCAGACGTTCCATGCCGCAGGCAAAACCGATGCCGGGCACGGCGGGTCCGCCGAGCTGCTCCACCAGGCCGTCATAGCGGCCGCCGCCGGCCACGGAGCCCTGAGAGCCGATTTCGTTGGAAACCACTTCCCAGGTGGTGCGGGTGTAATAGTCGAGTCCGCGCACCAGACGATGATTAATCTGGTAGGGAATCTTTTCCGCATCGAGGTGACGCAGCACGGCGTCGAAGTGGGCACGGCAGTCGGGGCACTCGTTTTCCAGAATCACGGGAGCGTCCGCCGTCAGTTCCTTGCAGGAAGGCTCCTTGCAGTCGAGCACGCGCAGAGGGTTGGTCTCCATGCGGCGACGGCAGTCCTCGCAAAGCTGCGACGGGTCGAGAGCGGCAAGCCAGTCGTGCAGGTTCTTGCGATAGACGGGACGGCAGGAGGAACAGCCCAGAGAGTTTATCTGAAGCGTAAGATTCTTCAGCCCGAGCTTTCCGAGAAACTCCATCATCATGCAGATGATTTCCGCATCGGCCTCGGGTTCCCGGGGGCCGAGGCACTCGCAGTTGATTTGATGGAACTGACGCATGCGGCCCTTCTGGGGGCGTTCATGCCGGAACATGGGACCGATGGTGAAGAACCTGCTCACGGCTTCGCGGGCATGGACGCCGCTTTCAATGTAGGCGCGCATGACGCCGGCCGTGGCTTCGGGACGCAGGGACATAGAGCGGCCCTTGCTGTCGGGGATGCAGTACATCTCCTTCTGCACCACGTCGGTTTCCGTGCCTATGCCGCGGCAGAAAAGGTCGGTGTACTCCATGAGCGGAGTACGGAGCTCACCGAAACCGTAGCGCGGAAAGACCTCGCGCGCGGTGGCATCCATCATCTCAAAAAGACGGCTCTTCGCCGGAAACTGGTCGGCAAAGCCCTTGATAGCCTGAATCTGTGCCATGAACGGACTCCAGCAAATAGAAATAACGCATGAGGATAGGGTCTTTTCTCCCCATTGTCAAAGCATTACCGGCATGCGGGGACATGGGGGACCGGGGAGTTACGGCTTCTTCGGGAAGTTCGCGATGAGATATTCCCAGAACAGCTCTTCGGCGGAGGAAAGATGCGGAACCCGGACCGCATGGATGGGAGCGGTTTTCTCAATGCCGGGGAAGGGAATGTCCTTTTCCACAAGCGCGCCCTTCCGTACCAGACGGGCGCAGCGCACCGTAAGCTCCGGCAGTATGACCACCGCCTCGTTGCGCACGGCGAGGGAAAGCACGTCCTCCATGTCCGCAAGGCGGTACTCGCCGGCGAAGTACGGCGCATAGCGGCCGGAAATATGGTTCTGGCCGCCGGAATAGTAGGCGATATATTCGCCCTGCAAATCTTCCGCATCCAGCACGGCCTTGCCGGCGAGGCGATGCCCGGCTCCGAGAAACATCTTGCGGGTGACCATGCCCAGCCGCACGGTCTCGCAGCCGAACTGACGCACCCGTTCCAGCACTCTCGCTTCCTTACCGTCCAGAACAACGGAAATCTTCGAACCATGACGGAATTCATCCGCGGCGTCCCCGATATAGACGGGGCGCAGAGTAACGTGAATGTTCGGATGCAGCGCCTTGAACGGAGTCACGATGGTTTCGTTCAGGTACTGCACCAGGGAGCTCTGCGAATCGACGACGAAGCAGACGGTTTCCTCCGCCGTGCCGACGCGCATGTCGTCTATGATGGCCATGACCTGCTGTGCACGCTCAAGCACCTGCATGCCTTCAGCAGTGAGCGTCACGCCGGCCCGCCCCGTCCGGAAAAGCTCGCGCCCGACTTCCTGCTCCAGCTTTTTCAAAGCCGTGGACACCGCGGGACGGGTGACCTTGTGCCTCTCCGCCGCGGCGCTGATGGACCCCACATGTGCGGTTGTGATAAAATACTCAAGCCATTCCAGACGCATTTTTCCTTCCTTTTCGGCTTCTTCTTACTACGAATGACGGCTGCGGGCAACCGCGCTTTGTCCTTTTTTTCCCGTAAGCAAAATCATCCAGATGGCCATCGAAAATTAATATTTCACTTTTTTCCTTCCCTCTCGCATAAAATAATACCGGATACCGACCGAATATCCGGACGGATAAGCATGCCCGAACATCCTCTTTTTGTGATTTTCCGCCTTATCCGGACCGGACTGAAAATAGAGACAGAAGCAAAAAAACGGCGACCATGTGCCGCCGCGTACAAAAAGTGCAAAAAAATTTCTCCGTCCCGTCCGGGAACGTCGCCGCGGAATGTTCCCGGGCGGGACACCTAACCTTCAACTCCTGGGGAGGCCGGGCATGCTGAAACAACTGAGCAAGAACAGCCCTTGGTATTACCTTCACACGTTAATCACGCTGCTCATCATCTTCTGCTTTTTCCAGTTCGTTCCCGCTGTTGAACCTCTGACCCCCGTGGGCATCAGAGTTCTTGGCATCTTCATCGCCGTTCTGTACGGCTGGGTATTCTGCGACGTGGTCTGGCCGAGCCTCATGGGTCTCATCATGCTCGGCATGTGCGGCTACGACAGCATAACAAAGGTCTTTGCCACCTCCATGGGCAATTCCACCGTCATCATGCTGGTGCTGTTCTGCGCCGTGACCGCCATCCTGAGCTCCGCGGGCATTGCCGAATACATCTCCGCAAGAATGGTGGGCCTGAAAATAGTACGCGGCCGCCCCTACATGCTGACCTTCATGCTCATGCTGGTCATGGTGGCCTTCAACCTGCTCGTGAGCGCCACCGCCGCCATCATGATGTTCTATCCTCTGGTCAAGGAAGTGAGCAAGCAGTTCGGCTTCAAGGCCGGCGACAAGTGGCCTATATTCGTCATTCTTTCCGGCTCCTACATCGGCTGCCGCGCCTATCAGCTTCTGCCCTTCAAGTCCGGTCCCGCCGTGGTGTACGGCTCCTACACCCAGTTCTTCGGCGTCAACGACATCAACTATGCCGCCCACATGGTCTGCGCCTTCTCCATTCTGCCCGCCAGCATCGGCATCGTCATGTCCCTGTGCCGCTCCGTGTTCAAGCCCGACGTGACCCCCATCCTCAACGGTTCCGCCTCTCTTTCCGGCGCCGATGTTCAGCTGACCGGTCACCAGAAGTACGTGCTCTTCTCCTTCCTCGTTCTGCTCGTGCTGCTGCTCTGGCCCAACGTGGCTCCCAAGGACTGGGCCATCACCCAGTTCCTGAACAAGATGACCACCAACGGCATCCTCATGGCCTACATCGGCGTGTACGTCTTCATCCACTTCCGTGAAGGCATCGGCTTCAAGGACATCCTCTGCAGGGAAATGTCCTGGCCCGCCCTCTACGTGACCATGACCTCCCTGACCATGGCCGCCGTCTTCCAGTCCGACGCCACCGGCATCATGACCTGGATTAAGGAAGGCATGGAACCCTTCATGGCCGGCAAGAGCGCCCTCGTGTTCGTGGCCATCATCACCTTCCTGTGCATGATGGTCACCAACGTGGCCAACAACCTCGCCTGCCTCGCCATGTTCTCCCCCCTCGCCTGCACCATCGGCCTGAGCCTCGGCGGCGACGTTCACATGCCCGCCATTCTCTTCAGCATCCTCATGATAGGCTCCCTCGGCATCATCACGCCGCCCGCCTCCACCCTCACCGCCTACCTGTACGGTGAAAAGGAATGGCTCCCGGGCAACTGCGTCATGACCTACGGCATCCTGTACAGCCTCATCAACTGGGTGGTCGTCATGGTGCTCGGCTACGGCCTCGGCGCCATCCTCTTCTAGCCTGACGGCGGAGGGAGAAAGGGCTTCGTCCCCATGCCCTGCCCCCTCCGCCTCTGCCGCACCCCTGCGGCATATTCGGCAACGAAGCCGAACCCGGCTTCACGGTCTTTCTCGGAAACATAAAAAGCCTCACCTGTAAGACAAGGATTCACCTCATGATACCCGAGTACGCGAAAAAATATCCCAAGATGTTCGAACCGCTGACCATCCGTCGCGGCAGGAACGAGTTCGTGTTCAACAACCGCGTCATGATGTCCCCCGTGGGCATCTGCGCCACCGGCGGCGGTGCGGACAACGGCCGTATCAATATCTTCGGCGTGGACTACTGGACCGGCATCATCCGCGGCGGTTTCTCCTCCGTGTGCCTGCCCATGGAAATTCCCTCCAACGGCAGCCATGAAGGCGTGTTCGACCTGAACCCCGCCAAGTGCAACTACATGAACATGCACCTTCTGCAGCGCTCCGTTCACGCCTACAATGGAAAGACCTTCGCCGAACTCATCCACGGCGGCCGCTGCATGACCCGTCCCGACGTGCCGCTCATCGGCGCGAGCGACTCCGAATATCAGGGCCGTCACGTGAAGGGCATGGACGCAAAGGACATGCAGGACATCATCGACATGTGCGTGGAGTTCGCCCATCAGGCCAGACGCGCGGGCTTTGACGGCATCATGATTCACTTCGCCCACGGCTGGCTCTTCCACGACTTCCTCTCGCCCCTCACCAACAAGCGTACCGACGAATTCGGCGGTTCCGTGGAAAACCGCTGCCGCTTCCCGCTCATGGTGCTCAAGGCCGTGCGTGAAGTCATTGGCGACGACCTTCTCATCGAACTGCGCCTCACCGGCAACGACGAAATGGAAGGCGGCATCGAACCTGAAGACGCTGCCCAGCAGGTCCTCATCTTCCAGGACTACGTGGACATGATTCACATAAGCTGCGGCACCCGCATCGACGTGACCAGCCGTCCGCGCATGACCCCCACGAGCTTCTTCCCCACCGAGCACAACGCCTACGCCAGCGCCATCGTGAAGAACACTCCCGGCGTGCGCATTCCCATCGGCACCGTCGGCGCCATCGGCGACCCGGTCCGTACCGAAAAGCTGCTTGAAGAAGGCAAGGCCGACTACGTGCTCATCGCCCGTGCCGCTATCGTCGACAACGAATGGGTGAAGAAAATCAAGGAAGGCAGAGAAGAAGACATCCGCCCCTGCCTGCGCTGCAACATGTGCCTCGACCACGGCCGCAGAAAGTCCAAGATTAAGGGCAAGGAACTGGTCATGGCCTCCGAAGTGAGCTTCGACCGCCGCTGCGCCGTGAACCCGCTCTCCATGCAGGGCGCCACGAAGAAGATGTTCCCCGCTCCCGCGCGCAAGAAGAAGGTCGTGGTGGTCGGCGGCGGCGTGGCCGGCATGAACGCCGCCCTGAGCGCCGCCGAACGCGGACACGAAGTCACCCTGTACGAAAAGACCAACAAGCTCGGCGGTCAGGCCCTTCTTTCCGACGGCATGTGGTTCAAGCAGGAAATGAAGGCCTACCACGAATGGCTGGAACGCCAGGTGCGCAAGAACGGCAACATCTTCGTGGTGCTCAACACCGAAGCCACCCCTGAAATGGTGTCCGACATCAACCCCGACGCCACCATCGTGGCCGTGGGCGCGAAGCAGATTGTGCCCCCCATCCCCGGCATTGAAAAGGCCACCATGGCCTTTGACGTGTTCGGCAACGAAGACAAGGTGGGCAAGAAGGTCGTCATCATCGGCGGCGGCGACATCGGCTGCGAGCTCTCCATCCATCTGGCCGAAAAGGGCCATGACTGCACCGTGGTGGAACTCACCCACTTCCAGGCCGGCAACGCCGAACTGTGCATCCGCATGTCCATCCTCCAGTTCATGGAAAAGAACAACGTCACCACGCTGCTCGACACCAAGGCCACGGAAATCACCGACGAAGGCGTCTGGGTGGAAAACGAGAACGGCAGAACCCTGCTGCCCGCCGACACCGTCATCGTCTCCGTGGGCACCACTCCCCTCAGGGAAGAGCGCGACAGCTTCCGTAACGTTTCCTACGACGTCATCAACATCGGCGACTGCAAGAAGGCCTCCAACATGCAGCACGCCGTGGAAACGGGCTTCGACGCGGGCCTTATCCTGTAACTTTCCAGCCTCACAAGAACTCCCCGCCCTCTGTCTCTCCCGGAAGGGCGGGGAAAGCCGGACGATGCGGCCCTTTCCGCCACTCCTGTAATGAGGGCCGCATCGTCCATGAAGGAAATTTCCATGAAACCCATCTATAAGGAAAAGTATCCGCATCTGTTCCAGCCCATGTACGTGGGCAAGAACAAGGTCCGCTTCAACAACCGCGTGCTGGTCGGCCCCATGGGCTCCGGCGCCACGGGCGGCGGCGAGGACAGCGACGGCCGCATCAACACCTTCGGCATCGACTTCTGGATGCGCTACATTCAGGGCGGCTTCTCCTCCGTGGCCCTTCCCATGGAAGTGCCCATCGACGGCAGCCATGAACACATGTTCAACCTGAACCCCAAGACCTGCAACCAGATGAACTTCCAGCGCCTGCAGCGCGCCGTGCACGCCTTCAACGGCAAGACCTTTGTGGAATTCATGCACGGCGGCCCCTACATGCGCGACGGCTTCAAGAAGATTTCCGCCGACGATGAACCCCATCTCGGCGCCGTTGCCGCCACGAAGGAAGAACTGGAAGAAATCGCCGCCATGTTCGGCGAATACGCCCACTGGGCCCAGATTGCCAACTTCGACGGCATCATGCTCCACTACGGACACGGCTGGCTGTTCAACTACTTCCTCTCTCCCCTCACCAACCACCGCACCGACGAGTTCGGCGGCTCCATCGAGAACCGCTGCCGCTTCCCGCTCATGGTCATCAAGGCCATCCGCGAGACCGTGGGCGACAGCATGCTCATCGAACTGCGCATGAACGGCAACGATGAGGCCGAAGGCGGCATCACTCCCGAAGAATGCGCCGAACAGGTGAAAATCTTCGAGCCCTACATCGACATGGTGCACATCACCTGCGGTCACCGCGTGGACGCCATGACCCGTCCCAAGCAGTGCCCCACCGGCTTCGACCGCACCGCCCACAACGCCTACGCCAGCGAAATCGTGAAGAAGTCCGGCGTGAAGATTCCCGTGGGCACCATCGGCGGCATCTACGACCCCGCCGTGGCCGAAGAAGTGCTGGCCAAGGGACAGGCCGACTACGTGCTCATGAGCCGCTCCGCCATGGCCGACCCCGAAATCATCAAGAAGGCCAAGGAAGGCCGCGAAGACGACATCCGTCCCTGCCTGCGCTGCAACTACTGCATGGACCACGGCCGTCGCGTGGCCATCTCCAAGGATTTGCACCTGCTCGCCTACCCGAGCTACGACCGTCACTGCATGGTCAACCCCCTGCAGTTCCAGAGCGCCCAGAAGCTGCGCATTCCTCCGGCGGAACGTTCCAAGAAGGTCGCCGTCATTGGCGGCGGCGTGGCCGGCATGGAAGCCGCCATCAGCTGCGCCATGAGGGGCCACAGCGTGGTGCTCTATGAAAAGACCGACCGTCTCGGCGGTCAGGCCCTTCTCTCCGACCCCATGTGGTTCAAGAAGGAAATGAAGAAGTTCCACGAATATCTGGAACATCAGGTGAAGAAGCGCCCGGCCATCACCGTGGTGTACAACACCGAAGCCACGCCCGAAATCATCGAGCAGAACGACTTCGACGCCGTCATCGTGGCCGTGGGCGCGGAACAGATTGTGCCCCGCATCCCCGGCGTGGAAAAGGCGAAGATGTCCTTCGACGTGTTCGGCCATGAAGACATCGTGGGCAAGAAGGTCGTCATCATCGGCGGCGGCTCCATCGGCGTGGAACTCGGCATCCACCTGAACGGCCTCGGCCGTGAGTGCACCGTGGTGGAAATGGGCGAATTCATCGCCGCCAAGGCCCAGCTCACCGAACGTACGGCGTATCTGAACGCCCTCAACCAGTACAAGGTCAAAACCATGGTCAACGCCCGCTGCACCGAAATCACCGACAAGGGCGCCCAGGTGGAAACCCCCGAAGGCTCGAAGTTCCTCGAAGCCGACACCGTCATCATCGCCGTTGGCACCAAGTCCCTCGAAGCGGAACGCGACAAGTTCATCGACACCGCCTTCGACGTCATCAACGTCGGCGACTGCGTCTGCGCTTCCAGCATCGTGCATGCCGTGCACTCCGGCTTCGACGCGGGCCTGACCCTGTAACGCTTCCATGCCCCGCCGCTTCCGTTGCATGCGGCGGGAAAAAGTGCAAGAATACTGGACTCCCGGACGTTTTGCGTCCGCGGAGTCCATTTTTTTCAGGACTGCCCATGGAAGACCTCATTCTTCGCGAAATCGTCGTTCTTTTCATTCTTTCCATCATCGTCGTTCTTGTCTGCCTGCGCTTCCGCCTGCCCTCCATCGTGGGCTTTCTGCTTACCGGCGTGCTGTGCGGCCCCTCCGCCCTCGGGCTCATTCCCACGCCGGAAGCGGTGGACACCATGGCCGACGTGGGCGTCGCCTTCCTCATGTTCTCCATAGGCATGGAGCTTTCCGGCAAGGAACTCGTGCGGCTGAAAAAGCCCCTCTTCCTCGGCGGCTCCATGCAGGTGCTGCTGACCATGGCCTTCGTGTTCGTCCTCACCTTCTGGTGGTGCGGACCGAGGCTCGGCATCGTTTACGGCTGCATGGTCACGCTCTCCTCCACGGCCATCGTGCTGAGCCTCCTGCAGCAGAAGGCGCTCGTGGAATCCCCGCAGGGGCAGGTCTGTCTGGCCGTGCTCATCTTCCAGGACCTCGCCATCGTGCCCATGGTGCTCATCTTCCCCCTGCTTTCAGGCGGTCTTGAGCTCGATACGAACTCCATGCTCCTGGCTGCGGGCAAGGGCGTTCTCGTCATCGGCGGCATTCTTCTCTTCGGCAAGTACCTGCTGCACCGCCTCATGTTCAGCGTGGTGAGCACCCGCAGCCGCGAGCTCATGCTCATGACCACGCTGGGCCTGTGCCTCGCCGTCGCGCTCATCACCTCGTGGCTCGGCCTCTCCCTCGCGCTCGGCGCCTTCCTTGCCGGCCTCATGATGGCGGAATCGGAATACAGCCTCAATACGCTCGAAAGCATCATGCCCTTCAAGGAGGTCTTCTCCAGCATCTTCTTCATCTCCGTGGGCATGCTGCTCGACGTGCGCTTCTTCCTCACGCATCTTCCCGTCATCGCCCTGTGCGCGGCGGCCATCATCGCGGCCAAGATACTCATGGTCGCTCCGGCGGTGCGCATTCTCAGATACTCCATGCGCACGGCCATTCTCGCGGCCTTCAGTCTCGCTCAGGTGGGCGAATTTTCCTTCGTGCTCGCCAAGTCGGCCCTGGGACTCGAACTCATCAGCAACGACTCCTACCAGATTTTCCTGGCCGCCAGCATTCTCACCATGGTGCTCACGCCCCTGCTCATCGGCGTTGCCCCCAGGGCGGCCGGAACCGTCCTGAAAAGGTCCGACGTGCAGAACGCGGAAGCCGCCGCGGACGACGGCATGGAACAGCATGAGGAAAACTCCGGCATCATCCGCGACGGGCGCCAGCTCAGGGACCATCTCATCATCATAGGTTTCGGCATAGGCGGCAAAATCATGGCCCACGGCGCAAAACGCTGCGGCATTCCCTACATCATTTCGGAAATGAACCCCGACACCGTGGAACGCTACCGCTCCACCGAGCCCATACGTCACGGCGACGCCTCCTTCCCTCTGGTGCTTGAGCATCTCGGGGCCGCCACGGCAAGGGCGCTTGCCATACTCACGTCCGACCCGGCGGGCAGCCGCGCCATCATCGCCAACGCCCGCGCCATGAATCCCTCCCTGCACATCATCGTGCGCACGCGCTTCCTCGGCAACCTGGATTCCTACAAGGAAGTGGGGGCCAACGAAGTCATTCCCGAAGAATTCGAAACGTCTCTGGAAGTCTTCGCCCGGGTGCTGAACCACTACCTCGTGCCGCGCCAGACCATAGACCAGTACGTTTCCGCCATTCGCCGGGAAAACTACGGCATGCAGCGTCAGCTCGGCATGGGCGGCTCCATCATGGAAAGCCTGCCCGACTTGCAGCTCGTGGCCTATGCCGTGGAGGAAGACTCCCCCCTGGCAGGCAAAACCATAGGTCAGGCCGCGCTGCGCAAGGAGCACGGCGTGACCGCGGCCGGAGTGCGCAGGGGAGACGCCATCAACAACAATCCCGATGCGCAGACGACGCTTCTTGCCGGGGACATCGTCTATCTTCTCTCCACGCAGGAAGCGCTCACAAAAGCGGCATGGCTTTTCCATACCGCCGGCGAAGGGAGAGCGGACTGAATGGACGAGGCCGCACCTCTTCCTTCCGGCCTGTCGGCGCTGAATGAAGACGAACGCCGGGAATACTGGGCGGCGCTTGCTCTGCGGCACATCCGCGGACTCGGCGTCAGAGCCGCCTGCACGCTTCTGAAGCATTTCGGCTCCGCCTATGAAGCCGTGATGAACGTTCCCCGCTGGCCGGAAGCCGGTGTGCCGGCACAGAAGGCGGAAGGGTATCTCAGCAACGCATGGAGGACCGCGGCAAGGCCGGAATGGGAATCCGCCCGCAGGCTGAAAGGCTCCGTCATTCTGTGGACGGACAGCCGTTACCCCGAGCTTCTCAGGGAACTTCCCGACGCTCCCGCCCTGCTTTATGCCGCAGGGGACGTTTCCCTGCTGAACTCGCCCTGCGTCGCCGTCATCGGCTCGCGGGGCGCATCATCCGCGGCGCTCGACTTCGCTTCCTCCATCGCTGAAGCGCTTTCCAGGGCGGGCATCACCGTGGTTTCCGGTCTGGCCTTCGGCGTGGACGGCTACGCCCACCGGGCCGCGCTTTCCGGCCCCGGCCGCACCATCGCCGTCATGGCCGGAGGCATGGACTTTGCCCAGCCCGCAAGACACGACAGCCTTTACCGGAGCGTGAAGGAAAAAGGTCTCGTCATCAGCGAAACGGCCCCCGGAACCATTCCCGGACCGGGTTCCTTTCCCATACGCAACCGCATCATGAGCGGTCTTTCCCTCGGCGTCCTGGTGGCGGAGGCCGGAAGCGTGCGCAGCGGCAGCCTCATCACCGCCAGGCTTGCCGCGGAACAGGGGAGAAACGTCTATGTGCCCTCGCCGGACGCCCTGCGCGCCCCGTACCGGGAAGGCACGAAAAAACTGCTGCTGGACGGCGCAAGACCCGTGTTTCAGGCCGGGGACATTCTGGCCGACCTTTTCCCGCACCTGAAAAGCACGCTGCAAAACGGGCCCAAACGCCGTCTTGAAGCACAGCCGCCCGCGCCCCGGGAATCTTCCGAAAACATTTACGAAGCTCCTCAGGAAACGGTTCCAGCCGCACAGCCGAAGACGGCTCCCGCTCCTCGTCCGGCAGGAACGCCCCCCGCGCGCTCCTTTGCATCGCCTCTTACCGAAGAGGAGGAGACCATCCTTGACCTGCTCAGGCATGAACCGTTGTCTCCGGATGAGCTGCTTTATGCGGCGCAGGAAAGAAGCGGCACATGGACCAGCGCCTCGGTCAGCGCCGTGCTGATGATTCTGGAAGTGAAAAAACTGGTGCGCCGCCTTTCCGATGCGCGCTACGAGGCCGTAGCATGAACCGCATTGCCGAAATCACCGCCTCTCTTCCCTCAGCCCCGGCCGCCTTTCTGGCCTGGCTCGAATTTCAGAAAGGAGCCTCCGAAGCCACGGTGGAGGCCTACGCTCTGGACATTCTGGAATTCGAAACCTACCTGCGCGGCATGGGAGCCACGCTGGAGCGCCCCTCCGAAATCACGCGGCAGATGGTGCAGGGCTTTTCCGCTTCGCTTTTCCGCAGCGGCATGGCCCGGTCGTCCATGGCGCGCAAACTGTCCGCCCTGCGCTCGCTGTTCCGGCACCTGCTGCGCCTGCACAAAATCGAGGCCGACCCCTGCGCCGGGGTGCGCAATCCCAAGCAGGACCAGCGCCACCCGGCCATGCTCAACGTGGACCAGACCTTTGCGCTTCTTGCCCCGGAACGGAAAGTCGGCAATATTTCCTCCGGGGAAACGTCCGCGGACGACATCTTCCTTTTGCGGGACATGGCGCTTCTGGAGCTGCTCTACGGCTCCGGCCTGCGCATTTCCGAGGCGCTGGGGCTGAACGTGGGCGACCTTCGGCCGGAAAGCGGCCACGTCCGCGTCATGGGCAAAGGCAGCAAGGAGCGCGTGGTTCCCCTGAGCGACACCTGCATCGCCGCCCTTGCCCGCTACCTTGCCGTGCGCGCCGACATTCCCCCCGTCCATGGAGAGCGGGCCGTCTTTCTGGGTCGCAGAGGAAAGCGGCTGGACCGGCGGCAGGCCGCCCGCATTCTGGAGGAAAGGGCGCAGGAGGCCGGCATTCCCCAGCACGTTTCTCCGCACGATTTGCGCCACTCCTTTGCCACCCACCTTCTGGAAGGCGGGGCGGACCTTCGCGCCGTGCAGGAGCTGCTCGGCCACAGCCGCATTTCCACCACGCAGCGCTACACGCACCTCAACCTCGACGCCCTTTCCCGCATTTACGACAGCGCCCATCCCCTGGCCGGCGCCGGGAAAAAGAAAGACTGAACAGCCGCCGGGGAAGCGCCGGCATTTACCCGTTGCGCGCCAGGCCAAGAAAGGGTAAACTCTCTTGTCCTTTTCCTCTTCAGGGTGGTGCACGCATGTCCGACCAACTCCTTCTTGCCGACATCGGCAATACCTGCATCAAGATTGTCTTTGCCCGCCCCGACGCTCTGGAGGCCGCCTATTCCCTGCCCACCAGAGCGCAGCACACGGCCGACAGTCTCGGTCTCTCACTCATGCAGCTTCTTTCCCTGAGAGGCATGACGGCACAAGACGTTGCCGCCTGCGTGCTCTGCTCCGTCGTGCCCGACGTGAGCACGCTGTTCCAGGAAGCCTGCCGGAAATACCTCGGCAAAGCCGCCCTCACCTTTCCCGGCGACTTTTCCATAGACATGGTCAACGGCTACGACCAGCCGCAGGAAGTGGGCGCGGACAGACTTCTGGCCGCCTACGCGGCAAGAAAGCTCTTCCCCGAGCCGCCGTCCCTCATTTCCGTGGACTTCGGCACCGCCACCACCTTCGACTGCGTTTCCGGCAACACGTATCTCGGCGGTCTCATCTGTCCGGGACTTTTCTCCTCGCGCAACGCTCTGGCCACCAATACGGCAAAACTGCCCCGCATCTCGCTGGAAATGACGGATGAACACGCCGCCATCGGCAAAAACACCATCACCAGCATGAATCACGGCTTTCTCTTCGGCTTCGCCGCCATGACGGAAGGCCTCTGCGAACGCCTGAAACAACAGCTTCCCGGCCCCACGTTCGTGGTGGGAACGGGAGGCGCCGCGCATGACCTTTCCAGAATCTGCCGGGCCTTTGACATTGTCAGACCCGACCTTATTCTTGAAGGACTCCGCCTGCTCTGGGTCGGAGGCAAGACGCGCACTGCCCTTTAGCATTCTGTTCCTTTACCCGGACCCTGTCCGGCCATATTCCAAGGAGTTCTCTCAATGAACAGCAGCACCATCACTTCCGTATGGGCCCGCGAAATCCTCGATTCCCGCGGCAACCCCACTGTTGAAGTGGAAGTCAGCCTCGAATCCGGCCACGTGGGCCGTGCCGCCGTGCCTTCCGGCGCCTCCACCGGCAGCCGCGAAGCCCTCGAAATGCGCGACGGCGACAAGAACCGCTACAAGGGCAAGGGCGTGACCCGCGCCGTGGAACACGTGAACGGTGAAATCGCCGAAGCCATCATCGGCCTCGATGCCCTGCGTCAGGTGCAGGTGGACAACACCCTCATCGACCTCGACGGCACGGACAACAAGTCCCGCCTCGGCGCCAACGCAATGCTCGGCGTGTCCCTTGCCACGGCCCGCGCCGCTTCCGAATACCTCGGCCTGCCCCTGTATCAGTACCTCGGCGGCGTGAACGCCAAGATTCTGCCCTCCCCCATGATGAACGTCATCAACGGCGGCGCGCATGCTCCGAACAACCTGGACATCCAGGAATTCATGATTATGCCCGTGGGCGCCAAGACCTTCGCCGACGCTCTGCGCATCGGCGCCGAAGTCTTCCACACCCTCAAGGGCATCCTCGCCAAGGACGGCCATGTGACCTCCGTGGGCGACGAAGGCGGTTTCGCCCCCAACCTGAAGAGTCACGACGAAGCCTTCAGCTACCTCATCAAGGCCATTGAAGCCGCCGGCTACATCCCCGGCGCCGAAGTGGCCCTCGGCATCGACGCCGCCTCCTCCGAATTCTACAAGGACGGCAAGTACGTCATCTCCGGCGCCGGCCTCGAACTCACCAGCGAACAGATGGTGGACTGGCTGGAAGACTTCACCAACCGCTATCCGCTCATCTCCATCGAAGACGGCATGGCCGAAGACGACCGCGAAGGCTGGAAGCTGCTCACCGACCGCCTCGGCGACCACATCCAGCTCGTCGGCGACGACCTCTTCGTCACCAACCCCGACATTCTGGCCGAAGGCATTGAAGACGGTCTCGCCAACGCCGTGCTCATCAAGGTGAACCAGATTGGCACCCTGACCGAGACCCTCGACACCATCGAAATCGCCAAGAACGCCGGTTATGCCACCATCGTGTCCCACCGCTCCGGCGAAACCGAAGACACCTTCATCGCCGACCTCGCCGTGGGTACCAACTCCGGCCAGATTAAGACCGGCTCCGCCAGCCGTTCCGACCGCATCGCCAAGTACAACCAGCTTCTGCGCATCGAAGAGGAACTCGGCGACGTGAGCTTCTTCTTCGGCCCCATCCTTGCCGACAACTACGGACTCACCCAGTCCGAAGACGAAGCTGAATAAGAACCTCCGGCGGGAAGCGTCCTTCCCGCCTTTCAGAGCAGGGCCGCCCCTCCCCCAGGAAGGGCGGCCGCTGCTTCCCTGCGCCGCAGGCAGGCCATTTCCGTCGCTCCTTTTTCGGAAAAGCCGGCCTTCGGCATGAGGAAATCATCATGAGCAGACTGCTGCGTATTCTTTTCTGTGCCTTCCTCGCTCTCGGTCTTTTCGCCCAGAGCGCCTCTGCCGCCGACATTTCCGCCACGGTGAAAAAGATGCAGGCCGCCTATGCCGCCATGCAGAGCTTCCGAGCCGACTTCACGCAGGAACTTCTGCAGAGGGAAACCGGCATGACGGAAAAGAGGCAGGGCGTCATCCTGTTCCAGAAGCCCCTTCGCGTCCGCTGGGAAACCGCCGCCCCCCATGCCGAGCTTCTCATGGTCACGGACGAGGAAATATGGAACTACCTGCCCGACGAGGAGCTGGCCTACCGCTACTCCCGCGCGCTGGCCGAAGATTCCCGCTCCCTCATTCAGGTCATCACCGGACAGAGCGCCCTTTCCCGCGATTTCGACGTGGAATCCGCCCAGTCCGAGGAGGACGGCAAACTCATCCATCTGCTGCTCTACCCCAAGGAACCCACCACGGAGCTCACCGAGGCGCAGCTGTGGCTCGACCCGGACAGCGCCCTCATCCGTCGCGCCATGGTCATGGACTTCTACGGCAACACCAACACCATCGAGCTTGGCAACATCACGCCGAACGTTGCCGTGTCCGACAAGGACTTCCGCTTCACCCCGCCCGCCGGAACGGAAGTGGAGGACCATGTGGAAGCCAAACACCCCGCCTCGCGCCCCCTTCTGAACTAGTTCTGCCGTACAAGGGCAGTCGATATTTTCTGCAAAAACAAACTGTTGCAGCAGTCTCCGTCCGCTTTTCCAAGCCATTTCGGCGGGGGCTGGACTATCCTGACAATTAAAGGTACATAGACTCTTCGCATGGAACAGCAGCACGGCATACTGGTACTCGACAAGCCCAAGGGGCTTTCCTCCGCGCAGTGCATTGCACGCGTCAAAAGGCTGGGGCAGAAGAAAATCGGCCATGCCGGCACCCTCGACCCCATGGCGACGGGCGTGCTGCTCGTGCTGCTCGGCAACGCCACCAAACTTTCCGGCTATCTTCTGGAAGGCGGGGTGAAGACCTACGGCGGCACGCTGCGTCTCGGCGTCGCCACCGACACATGGGATGCCGAAGGTTCCATAGTGTCCGAAACGGCCCTCAGCGAAGACGACCTCGCCGAAGGCTCCGGGCTCGAACAGGCCGCACGCCGCGAAGTGGCGGCCTGGCTGGATGTGACGGAACAGCCCGTTCCGCCCTATTCCGCCGCAAAGCACCAGGGCCAGCCCCTGTACAAGCTGGCCAGGGCCGGCATGGAAGTGCCCGCCAAGGTGAAACGCATACATGTTTCGTACGCCGATGTTCAATGGGTGAACATGCCGGACGTGCGATTCCGGGTAACGTGCAGTTCCGGTTCCTACATACGGTCCCTGGCCCACAGCTTGGGGATTCGACTTGGGTGCGGAGCCATGCTCACGGAACTGACCCGGGAATACAGCCACCCGTTTGGCCTGGACGTCGCCCACACGCTGGACGAAGTCCTTGCCGAGCCTGAAAGGCTGCCGGAATGGGTCATGCCCATCAGCGCCGCCCTGCCGGGATGGAAGAACATTTCCATCGGCAAAGCGCAGGAAGCGAACCTGATAAACGGCATTCCCGTTCCCCATCTGCCGGGCTTCGGAGATTTCCTCCCCGGCGAACGCGCCCTCATACTGGCGCAGGATGGCTCGCCTCTGGCTCTGGCAGAAGCCCGCATGGACAGGGAACGTCCTGTCTGGGCAGTGCTTCGGGGGCTTTTTACCCACTAACCTCTGGCAGACGCCAGAGAGGAGGATACCGCTGTGGCTATGGATTCCGCTCAGAAGCAGGCCGTTATCGCCCAGTTCGCCAAGCACGAAGGCGACACCGGCTCCGCTGAAGTTCAGATTGCCCTTCTTACCGCCCGCATCAACGGCCTCGCCGGCCATTTCAAGGCCAACAAGAAGGACTTTCATTCCCGCACCGGCCTGCTCAAGCTGGTCGGCCAGCGTCGCAAGATGCTGAACTACCTGAAGAAGACCGACATTCAGAGCTATCGTGCCCTGATTGAAAAGCTCGGCCTGCGCAAGTAGTCGCGACCAAGGTCTGAAAGCAAGGGGGAGCGGGAGCAATTCCGCTCCCCCATCATGCATGGATGGGGCTCTGGCCCCCAACCTCAACGCGAGGAAGGAGCATCCGCGAACAGAGGCGAAAATTTCGTCTTTCTTCACGGAGTCTCCTTCCAGGAGTAACCACTATGGGTCTGCTCAACAGCACTCGTGTTTCCGCCACCGTGGGCGGAAAGGAAATCATTCTGGAAACGGGCCGCGTGGCCCGTCAGGCCAACGGCGCCATCTGGGTTCAGTGCGGCGGCACCGTGGCTCTCGTCACCGTCTGCGAAGCCCAGCTCGAAACCCCGAAGGACTTCTTCCCCCTCACCGTGGAATACGCCGAACGCATGTACGCCGCCGGCCGCATTCCCGGCAACTTCTTCCGCCGTGAAATCGGCCGTCCCAGCGACCATGAAACCCTCGTGGCCCGTCTCATCGACCGCCCCATCCGTCCGCTCTTCCCCAAGGGCTACGGCAATGAGGTGCAGGTGCTCGCCACCGTCATTTCCGCCGACGGCGAAAACGACCCCGACGTGCTCTGCATCACCGCGGCTTCCGCGGCCACCTGCATTTCCAGCATTCCCTTCGCCGGTCCTGTGGCGGGCGCCCGCCTCGGCCGCGTGGACGGTCAGTTCGTGCTGAACCCCACCAACGACGAACTCAAGCGCTCCGACATGGACATCGTGCTCGCCGCTTCCCGCGACGCCGTGGTCATGGTGGAAGGCGAAGCCAAGCTCGTCAAGGAACAGGACCTCATCGACGGCCTGAACTGGGCCCACAAGGCCATCCAGCCCCTCATCGACGCTCAGGAAGAGCTGGTGAAGCTCGTCGGCAAGACCAAGACCGAATTCACGCCCAAGGAAGACGACCCCGAACTCTTCGCCTATGTGGAAGAGCTGGCCATCAAGTCCGGCATGGAAGACGCGCTCCGCACCACCGACAAGCTGCAGAGAAAGGACGCCCGCAAGGCCGTCAAGGACAAGGTGAAGGCCCTCATGGCCACCGACGAGCGCTATGCCGAGGACCCCGTCGCCCAGGCCGCCATCGGCGACGTGCTGGAACACCTGGAAAAGAAGCTCGTGCGTCAGAGAGTCATCACCGAAGGCACCCGCATCGACAACCGCGACACGAAGACCGTGCGTCCCATCGAAATCGAGACCTCGGTTCTGCCCCGTGCCCACGGCTCCGTCATCTTCGCCCGCGGCGAAACCAAGACCATTGCCGTCACCACCCTCGGCAGCTCTTCCGACGAACAGAAGGTCGATACCCTGAACGGCGATGAAAGCAAGCGCTTCATGCTGCACTACAACTTCCCGCCCTTCACCGTGGGCGAAGTGAAGTCCGTGCGCGTGTCCCGCCGCGAAATCGGTCACGGCCACCTGGCCGAACGCGCCCTCAAGGCCGTGCTGCCCTCCGCCGAGAGCTTCCCCTACACCATCCGCGTGGTGTCCGACACGGTGGAATCCAACGGTTCGTCCTCCATGGCCGCCGTGTGCGGCGGCTGCCTCTCCCTCATGGACGCGGGCGTGCCCATCAGCGCTCCCGTGGCCGGCGTGGCCATGGGCCTCATCAAGGACGGCGACACCTACACCGTGCTTACCGACATTCTCGGTGACGAAGACGCCCTCGGCGACATGGACTTCAAGATTGCCGGTACCGCCGAAGGCATCAGCGCCATCCAGATGGACATCAAAATCAACGGTCTTCCCACCGAAGTCATGGCCCGTGCCATGGAACAGGCCCGCGTGGCCCGTCTGCACATTCTCGGTGTCATGGCCGAAGCCATGCCTGCCGTGCGTTCGCTCTCTCCCTATGCTCCCCAGCATGAGGAAGTGTTCGTGAATCCCGAAATCATCCGCATGATTATCGGTCCCGGAGGCAAGAACATCAAGGCCATCACTTCCGCCACCGGCGCCGCCATCGACATCGAGGATTCCGGCCGCATCACCATCTTCGCCCCCACCCAGCAGGCCATGCAGGCCGCCAAGGAAATGGTGCTCTACTACGACCAGCATGCCGAACTCGGCAAGAACTACAATGCCAAGGTCAAGCGCATCATGGACATCGGCGCCATCGTGGAAATCCTGCCCAACCTCGAAGCTCTGGTGCACATCTCCCAGCTCGACACCAACCGCGTGGAAAAGACGGAAGACGTGGCTCACCTCGGCGAAGACATGATGGTCAAGGTCATCGAAATCAACGGCGACCGCATCCGCGCCAGCCGCAAGGCCGTGCTGCTCGAAGCCCAGGGCATCGAATGGAACCCCGAAGATACGGCCCGTCCCGCCCGCCGCGAGCGCAGCGACCGCGGTGACGGCGACCGCCGCAGCGAACGTCGCGGCGAACGCCGTGAACGCGGCGACCGTCCCCGCCGTGAACGCAGAGAAGACTAAGAAGATACGGGGGAAATTCCCCCGCATCCCATAATTCGGAAGGCCGCCCTATGTATCGGGCGGCCTTCTTTTTTCCTGTCTGCGCCAAGCTTCCCGCCTCTGCCGAAGCACTCTTCCGGCCAAACATCACGGCCATGCCCTCAAGAAACGATTATACGACATAAGACGGCGTCACCGGCATGAACGCCTGCCCCTCGGACCAGATTCCCTGGAGACGAAGGCCCATGCCCCTCATCAAAGGGCTTTTCCCGTCGGGCACGCGAAGCCTGTTTTTCAACGCCGTCGGCGCAATTTCCCGCCACGTTCCACAGCAGCGCGGACATGAAAAAGGCGCGCCCCCAGGGAAGCACGCCTTTCGAAGTTTTTCAGGCATCCGCCAAGATGGCGTTTCGGCCCGACGGCGTTCAGCCCAGCCGTTCTTCTATTTTCTTCTGCAGCTCCTTGTCCTCACCGGGCTGAAGCATGCGTTCCGGGCTCAGAACGTAGTTAATCTCCTCTTCGGTCATGTAGTTGTGCCGAATGACCAGATTATAGACCGATTCACCGCTGTTTAGGGCTTCACGGGCGATGCCCGAAGAACGTTCATAGCCGATGTAGGGGGCCAGCGCCGTGACGAGACCTATGGAGTTGCGCATGAGCGCGGCACAATGCTCCCTGTTGGCGGTAATGCCGTCCACGCACAAATCCCGCAGGATATGGCAGGCGTTGCCGAGATGCTTCAGGGAGGCGAAAAGCGTGTAGGCTATCACCGGTTCCATGGCGTTGAGTTCCAGCTGTCCGGCCTCGGCCGCCATGGAGATGGTCACGTCCTTGCCTATCACGTCGAAGCAGACCTGATTCACCACTTCGGGAATGACGGGATTCACCTTGCCCGGCATGATGGAGGAGCCGGGCTGACGAGGCGGAAGATTGATTTCGTTCAAGCCGCAGCAGGGGCCGGAGGACAGCAGGCGCAAATCGTTGCAGATTTTGGAGAGCTTCACCACGAAACGCTTCAGCAGACCGGAAATCTGCACATAGGCGCAGCAGTCGGACGTGGCCTCCACCAGATTTTCCGCCAGAAAAAGCGGCAGACCGGAGATTTCCACAAGACGACGCGTCACCAGCGCGGCATAGCCCTCCGGCGTATTGATGCCGGTGCCTATGGCCGTGGCGCCCATGCTGATGTCGCACACCTGCTCGCGGCCTTCACCGATACGGCGGATGTCTTCACCTATGGTGGTGGACCAGGCGGAGAACTCCATGCCCAGCGTCATGGGCACGGCGTCCTGCATCTGGGTGCGGCCCATCTTTATCACGTCCCGGAATTCCACGGCCTTGGCGGCAAAGCCCTGACGCAGGTACTCCATGTCGCCCATGAAGTCCGTCAGCGTCGTGTACAGAGCCAGTCGGATGGCCGTGGGATAGACGTCGTTTGTGGACTGGGAGCAGTTCACATGATTATTGGGATGGCAGTACTGATACTCGCCCTTCCTGTGCCCCATAAGCTCCAGGGCGATGTTGGCGATGACCTCGTTGGCGTTCATGTTGCACGAGGTTCCGGCCCCGCCCTGATAGACGTCCACGGGGAACTGGTCGTTGTATTCCCCGGCTATGACCTTGTCGCAGGCCCGGCAGATGTACCTGCCTATGTCTTCCGGCAGCACGCCGAGCTCCATGTTCGCCATGGCGGCGGCTTTCTTCACATAGCCCAGCGCCTGGATGAAGCGGGGCATGGACGAGATGGTCGTGCCCGAAATACGGAAATTTTCCAGCGCCCGGCTGGTCTGTATGCCGTAGTACACGTCGGCGGGGATGTCCAGTTCACCAAGAAAATCGTGTTCCCTTCGTGTCGTGCCCATGAGCCTGTCCTCGTGTTGCATGCGTTTGGCCCGCCCCTTTTATGCCGACATACGGACAAAGGGCCTCGGGCCTGAGTTTTGTCTCAACATACGCCATATATAAAAATATTCAACAGTTATGAAGACTATAAGCACTCTTTCCGCCGCTTTTCCCTCTCTTTGTTCAGACGCGGAGGCGGCCCCGGAGCCTGCCGATTCCGGGGAGGGGACCCGCCTCCGCATCAGTGGCAGAAGGCTCTATACCCTGTCTTTAAGCGGCAGATAGTCGATATCGAAACCGTAGTGACGAGGGTCGAGCATGGGCAGGTTTTCAGGGCGCAGGTGCAGTTCTCTGGCGGGAAGGCCGAGAATGACGAAGTGCTGGCCTTCCTGGCACTCGTTGTTCAGGAGCGGCCGGCCGAGGTTGTATTCTATCTGGCAAATCATGTCCGGGCTGGTGGCATAGGGAACGTCATCCAGCCAGGCCACGTGGTTCTCGTTCTTGAACCAGATGCGCAGGGTATGACCGGCGAACTCCGCTTCGCCCTCAAACGTGTTGTAGCCGTCGAGGTAGCCGTCCTTGACGGTCCATTCGGCGCGCACCAGCCTGCCCTGGAAAAGACGCTTCGCGCCGGTATGCTGCATCACGGCTTCCACCATGTCCTTGCCGGCTTCCCTGGCCTCGCGGGCGCAGCGGCCGATGCCCACGCATTCGCTGACCGTGCCGTGCACGGTGGCCTTCTTCATGACCGAAGCGGGCACGGGGGAAAGGGCGAGAGCGGTGTTGCCGAAGGCCGCCATGGCGAGCATCTTGCCGATGCGTTCGCCCAGAGCCTCGTTGACGATATCATACACAACGGACTTGTTGCCCCATTTGTCCACGGAGACGATGGGAGTCATGCTCTCGCCGAGCAGACAGGAACCGCTCTGCGCCACTTCGGGCAGGGCGCGGCCGCAGTAGTCCGCATCCACGGCCTTGATGCCGAGAATGGACGCCGTGGCGATGGGGGAAGGAGTGTTGGCGCCGCCGATTTCGGGAATGATGAGCGCATCGACCTTACGACCCGCAATCTTTTCAAAGAAGCGGACGGCTTCCACCATGTTGTTCTCGTACTTCCATTCCGTCAGGCCCAGCGACTTCTTCTGAGCTTCCTGCTCAGGGGTGAGCGGGGCGCGGTTTCCCATGAAGGTCACGCATACGGTAAGGGCGTCGTCGGGAAGAGAAAGGGGGTCCACGCACTCGATGCTTCCCTTTTCCGCAAGTTCGCGGCTCAGAAGCTTATGGCCTTCCGCAGGAGTTCCGCCGCCGCCGACACCGAGAAGCGTTGCCCCCCAGGTAAGGTCTTCAACGTCAATCTGGGATTTAAGAATAATGCCGCTCATAAGAAACCTCGCTTTGAAAGAGTTGACGACATTCCGGCAATGCTCCCCCGATGGGAAGCAACGGCCCCGACGACCGCGGTACGGATTCCCCGGAAAGGGGCGGAACCCGCAGAGTCTTCACGGAACATGCCGCAAAGGCCCCAATCCCGAACAAATATTACAGAAGAGGCTCCGTCGCCCCTTCCAGCCCTGCCAGGGCGAAAATGAGCAGAAGCAGCGCCTGCGCGCCCTTCCAGCTGTCCTGCGGGTCATACCATTCATCCGGCGAATGCATGTTGCCGCAACGGCCGTTGCTGTTCACGCAGAGGGCCGGAATGCCCGCGCTGATGGGAAAGTTCGCGTTGGTGCTCGAAGGCGGACAGATGTGTCTTTCCACCTCCACGGCACGGGCCGAGGCCAGCGCAGCCTGAACGATGAGGGAATCTTCCGGCACGCTTCCGCCGGGCTTGTCTCCGTAAGGCCTGTCCACCACCGTCAGCGGTGCGGAACCCGGATGACGGCGATTCTCCTCATCCACGGCTCTTTTCACGCAGTCGAGAATGCGGGCCTCCAGCCTCGCCTTTTCCACGTCGTCCAGAGAACGTATGTCCACGTGCATGGACGCCTGCGACGCAATGGAGTTCACCGACGTGCCTCCCGCGACAAGTCCCACGTTGTACGTGGTCTTCACGTGCTGCTCCGGCTCGATGTCCGCAATCATGGCTATGGCCCGGCCGAGAGCATGCACGGGATTGACCCGGCCCCAGTTGTTCCAGCTGTGCCCGCCTGGGCCTTTCAGCGTGATTTCATGGCGCTTGCAGGACACCGCCCCGCGGATGATGTCGAAGTCATGCCCGCTGTCAAGACAGAGATACGCGGCAAGATTCTTCTGCGTTTCCATAAGATGACGCACGCCGCGCGCCTCCCCGGGAGCTTCCTCGCCCACGGTCCCTCCGAACATGAGGGTCTTTACCGGTGAAAGCCCGCAGGCGCGGATGGCCCTGACCACCGAAAGCTCCGTGGCCATGGACGCCGTATTGTCGGCAATGCCGGGACAACGCAGCACGCCGTCCTCATCTTCGGTCAGCGAGAGCGGAACGTTCTTTCCGAACACCGTGTCCATGTGGGCTTCCACCAGCACGCGTTCCGTCTCCCTTCCCCGGACAAAGCCGAAGACGTTTCCCACCTCGTCGGTAAAGCAGTCCCCGAGCCCTGCGGCCTCCAGCCTGCCGAGAAACATGGGGGACCTTATTTCCGGCTCGGTATGAGGAGCTCCGGAAACGAGCACCATCTCCTTCAGGTCAGCGCGCTTCCTGTCCTCATCGTCGCGAAGAAAGGCAAGAGCCTTCCGTACGCGTTCATCGGCCAGCAGTGCCTCCATGACGGCTTCCATTTTCTTCATAATTCACTTCCTATCGCCAGATGACGGACAGCTCCCGCCGCGGCGGCACCCTTCTGAACTTCACCTTCGGCCAGCCCACCATGAGCCCGCCGAAAATCTGTCTCGTACTATCCAGCCCCAGGAACTCCACCAGGTCGGGCCGCTCCGCCGCCATGTGCGCCGCCAGGCCGGACCAGCAGCTGCCGAGCCCTGCGGAGGCGAGCAGAAGCTCCATATCCTCCAGCGCGATGGCGCAGTCCTGAATGCTGGTGGGTATGCCCGCCGTGGCATGGGCGAGCAGCACGCAGGGCGCACCGCGCAGCACCGTGTCATGTCCGCGGCGGTACTCCTCGCCTATGCTGCGGTAGTTCTCCGACTGCAGAGCCCATTCGGCAATGGCCTCCGCCAGCTGCCTGCGGGCTTCCGGGCTTTCCAGCACTATCCAGCCCACGTCCTGCCGGTTGCAGGCCGTGGGAGCCCAGCGGTTTTTATCCAGCAAAGATTCCAGAAGCGTCCGCTCCACGGGCCTGTCGCTGAAAAATCGCACGGAACGGCGCATCTGAAGAAAAAGACTCAGACTCTCCAGAGGAACGCGCCACGTTTCCGGCTCCAGATTCTTCTGGACAAGCTCATGCCCGTCCTCCCAGAGAGTGACGGCATTCCGGGGACATACGGCATGGCAGTGGCCGCAACCGTGACAGGGACGGGGAACCATCCGGCAGGGGGCCGCCACGCCGTTCTCAAGACAAAGCTGAGAGGAAGGACAGACTTCCACGCAGGCGGCGCATCCTATACAGCGCCCGGCGTCGATACGGGGATAACGCATGCTCACTCCTCGCTGTTCACAAGTTCCGCCGCAAAACGGGCCACCAGACTGTTCGCCTGTATCACCGGACAGTGGCAGACGCGACGCACGGCCTCCCGGTAAGGCGCGGTATAGCCCATGCAGTGCAGCAGCACGACGTCGGCCCCCTTCAGAGCCGCGGCCGCCGCTTCGGCCTTCCGCACATCCTCATAGGGCGAAGCCGCCGCCGTGACGAAACGGCAGGGAAGAGAACCGTAATGTTCCGTAAGCTCGCGCCCCTGGTCGGCAAGCGGAGTAAGCAGTCCGACGGTTCCTCCTTCGCGCGCCACGGCATCCACGGCGCTGTCGATGATTCTGCCCGCCTCCAGCACCAGCATGCCTTCCGGCACGTTCAGGGAAAAACGGCAGGTGCACAGCAGCACGACCGTGCGTACCCCCTGTGCATGCAGAGCCTGAAGTCCCTGTTCCAGCAGCGCCGCGGCCTGCTTTTTCCCAAGGCTGCACTGCGAGCCGTCCCGAAGACGGGAAACCAGAGGAAAATCCCCGGGCAAAGGCTCAAGCGCCCTGCGGGCCTCCGCGTCAAGGCCGTCCAGAATGCCGTATTCCACAAGCTCCACATCGGGCATTTCCCGCTTCATGACGGGCAGAATGTCCGTACGCGGCGTTTCTCCCATGGAAAGAAGACCCAGTTTTTCCATGCTACCGCTCCGACAGAAGTTCGGCACATACGTGTCCGACAAGCGCGCTGGACTGCAGCACCATGGCGCCGCTTGCCTGCGCGATGAATTCGCGGTGTTCGCGCGTGTACCCCATGCAGTGGAGAACCACGGCGCCGCAGCCCCGCAAAGTCACGGCCGCCCTTTCCAGCTCCGCCCGGTCTCCGTAGGGACTCGCGTGAGCCGTAACGACCTCGTAGCCCATGTCTTCGAACTTTCTTCCGGTAAAGGCCTCCTGCGAGGCAAGCGGCACCAGGGCGCCGAGCCTGGAGCCCGCCGGTACCGCCGCGCGGACGCATCCGTCGATGATGTCCCTGCCGGAAAGCAGCGTCAGGCTCTTCGGACAGACAACGCCTTCAAAGGCCCCCGTGCACATGAGCACCGCCACATCCACGCCCTCGGCGGAAAATTCGCGCAGTTTCGCGTTCACAAGGCCGGTCAGCAAAGGCTTGGACATGACGACGGAAGAACCGTCGTCCAAACGGCTTATGACGGGATGCTCGGAAGAGGAACGGGGGGCGAGAGCCTCCATCTCCTCCCGGGAAAGCCCATCCAGCAGGCCCTTTTCCGTCACATGGACGGATGGCCCTGCGAGAGCGCGTATCACGGGCCCGTAATCCAGGCGGGGACTCTGCCCCACCGCCAAAAGTCCCAGAGTTTTCACGGCAGACACCTTCAGACAAGAAGTTCACCGGCCATGCGCCCCATGACGGCGTTGGCCTCCAGCATCAGCGCGCCGCTGGCCTCGGCCACCACGCGCCGGTGCTCGCGCCCGTATCCCATGCAGTGCATCACCACGGCAAAGCAGCCTCTGAACACCCTGGCGTTTTCAGCCAGCTCCTTCATGTCTCCGTAGGGATTGCCGTGACCGCAGACGACATCGTAGCCCATGTCTCGGTATTTGCCGCCGGAAAGAGCCTCCTGCTCGGCAAGAGGCACCAGCACGCCGAGCTTCGCACCGGGCGGGCATACGGCGAGCACGGCATGGTCGATAATCTGCCGCCCCTGAAGAAGAGCGAAGCCTTCCGGCGCCTCCAGCCCCTCGAAGCTGCCCGTGCACATGAGACAGCCCAGAGTCGTGCCCGATTCGAGCATCTCACGCATGATTCTGTTGAGATGCGGTACGAGCATAGGCTTGGACACCCTGACGGAGCGGCCGTCGCTCAGCTCCGTGACCACGGGATGCTCGCCCGGCCGGGGAGCCATGGCCGCAATATCCTCATCCGTCAGACCGTCCAGCGCGCCGCGTACGTCAAGCCGGACATCCGTGCCGACAATGTCGCGAATCACGGGAACGAAATCGCCGTCCGTCGACTGCCCTATGCTGATGAGTCCGAGTCTTTTCATAAGACACCTCTACTTCTTTCCGCCGTACAGGGTCTTCAGACCAACGGAATGCTCCATGAGGAACATCATGCCGTAGGCGAGAACGATGTTGATGGTGGCGATGGCAGCCGCCACGGGGTCGAATTCGAAGCGCAGGTAGTCGAACATCTGCACGGGCAGCGTGGAATACCCGGGCCCGGTGAGCAGCAGGGACAGGGGGAACTGGTCGAAGGAACTGATGAAGGCGAACACGCCGGAGCCGATGATGCCGTTCTTGATGTGAGGCAGCGTGACGTAGAAGAAGGTCTGCAGGCGGGTGGCACCCAGGTTGCGCGCGGCTTCCTCCATGGAATAGTCGAAGTTGTACAGCACGCTGCTCACCACCAGAAAGACGTAGGGCGTGGTGATGAGCGTATGACCTGCATACAGCCCGAAGAAGGTCTTGCCGCCCACGCCGATGCTGTAGAACGAGACCATGAGCGCAAGACCGGTGAGGATGGAAGGCAGCATGAGCGGCGAGAGCATGTACGGACGCAGAATGGAGGCCAGTCTGCCCGAATAGCGCACCACGTACAGCGCTGCGCCGAGCCCTATGAGCGTGGAGGACACCGAGGCGGCCAGCGCCAGCTTAAGGCTGAAGTAGAAGGATTCCATCATCTGCTCGGTGGCGAAGAGCTTGGAAAACCACTTCAGGGAGAATCCGTCCGGCGGAAAATGCAGGTATTCACCGCCGTTGAAGGCGGCCAGCACCACGATGACCGTGGGCAGCAGCAGAAACACGTAGGCCAGAAACACCATGACGTCCACGAGACGGTCGGTAAGGTTCTTTTTCTGTTCTCTCATTACTTCAGCCCCCGCATGGCATGCATGAGCACCTTGATGTAGATGCTCAGCAGGGTAACGACGATGACGAACATGATGACGGCCATGGACGCTCCACCGGGCCAGTCAAAGGCATCCAGCGCGGTCTGCACTATCATGAGCGGCGTGGTGAGCGTCTTGTTGCCGCCGAGCAGCAGCGGAATGGCATAGGAGCTGATGGTAAGCACGAACACCAGAATGGAGCCCGACATGATGCCCGGCAGCGACATGGGCAGGGTTATCTTGCGGAAAGCCGTGAATCTGCTCGCGCCGAGGCTGCGCGCGGTATATTCCAGCTCGGGGTTGATGGCCTGAATGGAGCCGGTGAGAGAAATGACCATGTAGGGCATGTACACCTGCACAAGACCCACCATGACGCCGAACATGTTGTACATGAGCGGCAGCGGCGCATCGATGATGCCCGCCTTGAGCAGAAGGTCGTTGATGAGGCCCTTGTCGGCGAGAAGCACCATCCAGCCGTAGCAGCGGATGACCACGCCCACCAGCAGGGGAGAAATGACCACCATGTACAGCAGACTGCGGTACTTCGAGCGGCTTCTGGCCAGACGATAGGCCAGAGGATAGCTGATGAGCAGACAGATGACGACCGTGGCCACGCCGCCGAGCAGCGTTTCGCCGAGTATCGTCCAGAAAAACGGGTCGGTCAGATTGAAAACGTAGTTTTCCAGCGTGAATCCGGGAAGATAGGCGCTGCTCGAACTTGTGGGCTTGAAGCTGACATATCCGAGAAAGGAATACGGCAGCACGAAGAAAATCATAATCCACAGCGCCGCTGGCAGGAACAGAAGCATGCGGGAAGCGGCCTGCTGCGTTTTGGTGACGGCCATGGCAAACTCCTATTCCAGAGGCAGAAGAAGGGTATCTACGGCTCCTGCGCTTATCCAGCAGGAGCTGCCCATGGGAATGTCCACCGAGGGGCTGGCCTGCACGCGCACCAGCTCGCCTCCCGAAGTGGCCACCCGGTAATCGAACATGTTGCCGATATAGACCTTCTCCTTCACCGTGCCGGAAATAACGTTCAGGCCGGGGAGAGATTCCGGGCAGAAGGAGGAAATGGTAAGGCTTTCCGGACGGATGCCGACCTTCACGGCCGTGCCGTCCGCCATGCCTCTGAAATGTTCCGGCATGAAATTCTCGCAGCGCAGAAGGCCGCAGGCCGATTCGGCGAAGGCGCCGTCTCCGTCCAGGCCTCTGAAACTTGCATCAAACACGTTGATGAGCCCGATGAAGTTGGCCACGTTGAGCGTGGCGGGATGACGGTACAGTTCTTCCGGAGCCGCGCTCTGATGAATGCGTCCGTTGAACATGACCACGATACGGTCGGAGAGCACCAGCGCCTCGGACTGGTCGTGGGTGACGTAAATCATGGTGATGCCCACTTCCTTCTGGAGCTTCTTCAGGTAGAAGCGCATCTCCTCGCGCAGCTTCGCATCGAGGTTGGCCAGAGGCTCGTCCAGAAGCAGCAGGCGGGGCTGAATGACCAGCGCACGGGCGATGGCCACGCGCTGCTGCTGGCCGCCGGAAAGCATGCGGGGGTAACGCTTCTCAAACCCTTCCAATCCCACGACCTTCATGATGTGACGTACGCGCTTTGCTATCTCCTCGCGGGGAACCTTGCGCATGCGCAGCCCGAAGGCCACGTTGTCGAACACCGTCATGTGCGGGAAAAGGGCGTAGTTCTGGAACACCATGCCGATGTCGCGCTGTTCGGGCTGCATGGTGGTGATGTCCGTATCACCGATGGTGATGGTACCGCTGTCGGGAATTTCAAACCCCGCAATGCAGCGCAGCGTCGTTGTCTTTCCGCAACCGCTGGGCCCCAGCAGGGAAACCAGCTCCCCATCTTCGATGACCGTGGAGATATTGTTGAGAATAAGATTTGAACCGTATGTCTTTTTAAGGGAATCAAGTATGACCCTGGCCATGATGCCTCTCCAGTCTTTTCACCGTTGCAATGGGGATAGGTTTCGAACATTCGGGGGGCAGGCCGCCCGTCGGCCTAAAACACTCCGGAAAACTCCTTCTAAAAAGGAGCCTGCCTTTTCCGACAGGACGGCCTTTTCCCCTCGTAAGGAACGGAGCCCCTTTCAGGGCCCCTCCCTTTCCGGTTGCCGGACCGGGAAAACGCCTTTTTCCGTCAAGGCTGCGGGACTTTCCCGCAGCCTTCCATGCGGCCAAAGCAGGCCGCTCTCATGCATCAGCGGGCAATCTTCTGGTTCCATTCGCGAATGATGCGGCTCTTGGTACCGTTGAAGAACGCCCAGTCGAAAGCCTTGATGCGGCTCACGCCGTCAGGACCGACGGGAATGTAGGGTTTGAGGTCTTCCGGCACTTCCACGCCCTTGGTGCAGGGAGTGGTGTAGAAGCGGCGCACGAACTTGGCCTGCACTTCGGGAGTGAGAAGGTAATCAATCCAGGCATGGGCGAGGTCCTTGTGCTCGGAACCGACATGCACGGCAAAGACCTGTTCGAACATGAGCATGTGTTCCGCAGGTTCGGACCAGCCAATCTTCACGCCGGCCTTCATGAGACGGGCGATGGCGGGAGTGTCCAGAATGCCGATTTCCACTTCGCCGAGCGTGAGCTGCTTTTCCATGTCGCCGGAAAATTCCGAAAGCTTGAAGGGCTTGAGCTCGTTAATCTTGTCCATGGCCTTCGAGGTCTGCGTCTGGTCGTTGAACCACACGTCGCCCACGCTCAGCAGGAACTGGGCGCCCATGGAGTTGGTGGCCGTGTACAGGCCGAGCTTGTTCTTGTATTCGGGCTTCCACAAATCCTTCCAGCTCTTCGGAGGATTGCTCACCTTGTCGGTAAGATAGGCGATACCCGCAGGCTGTACGACGCCGATGACGCCGCTGGTCTTGCCGTTCTTGTCCTTGAAGGTGATGAGCGCATCCTTGAGGTGGGGAATCTTCGATTCGTCAAACGGGTCGAAATATCCTTCAAGACGCATCTGGTTCGCCCAGATTTCATTCATCATGACCACGTCGTAGGGCGCCTTGTCCTTGCCGCTTGCACGCATTTCCGCCAGCCAGTCCTTGGCGAGACCGATGGCGAGCTTGATTTCGCAGTCATGCTTCTTGGCGAATTCAGGAATGATTTCCGTCTCGAAGAAGTTCTGGTAGGCACCGCCGTAGCATGTCATAATCAGGGTTTCGCGAGCGTTTGCAAAACCGGGAACGGCAAGAACGGCAGCCAGAAGAAGAGAGGCAATCTTTGTCTTCATATACGTCTCCTTTGCATTATTTGACGAGCTCTTCCATGGGAACGTAGTCGATATCGAAACCGTAATGGCGCGGCTCCATGAACGGCAGAGCCTTCGGCTCTCTGTGACGGGCGCGGGAGGGAACGGCCATGAAGCTGATGTTCATGCCTTCCTCTATTTCCTGCGTCATGATGGGCTGTCCGCTGGCCGTCAGCACCTGCGCCACGCGGTCGGGCGTGGTCACATAGGGCTTTTCATCCAGCCAGGTGATATGGTTCTCGTTCTTGAACCACACCTTGAACGTATGTCCTGCCCAGTTTCCGGTGCCTTCAAGCCAGTGATACCCGGAATAGTATCCGTCGGGGATGCCCCATTCCTTTCTGACCACCTTTCCCTCAAAGAGCATCTTCGCTCCCGTGAAATCCAGAAGGGCCTGACGCACGTCGCCGCCCGCTTCGCGGGTCAGACGCATGTGACGGCCAATTTCGAAGCACTCCGTAAGCGTGTTGCGGAATATGTATTTCTTCATTTCGCGGCCGGTCATGAGGAAGAAGGCCATGGCGGTGTTGCCGAAGGCGGCGGTGGCCAGCATCTTTCCTTCCCGCTCGGCCAGAGCGCTGTTCACGGTCTCATACACGACGGCCTTATTGCCCCACTTGTCCACGGAGGTCATGGGCGTAAGCGGCACGCCTTCAATGCAGGGCATGCCCTGCTTGGTTTCGGGCTTCGCCTTGCCCGTGTAGTCCCCGTTTATGGGAGTGATGCCGAGGCTGAGGGCCGTGGCCAGGGGACCGGGCGTATTGGCCCCGCCGAGCTCGGAAGGAACGATGCCGGAAATCTTCTTTCCGGAAATCTTCTCCATGAAGCGCAGCGCTTCCAGAAGATTGTTCTCATATTTCCATTCCACAAGGCCCAGATTCTTCTTCTGCTCCTCCTGCTCGGGCGTGAGAGGGGCCCTGTTCCCCATGAAGCTCGTGGTGACGACGTACTCGTCGTCGGGGAAATCGTCAGGGTCCACGGCCGTTACGGGACCGTGCTCGGCCATGGCCTTCTTGAGAAGCCTCAACCCTTCGGAGACAACGCCTCCGCCGCCGATTCCCTGAAAACATGCGCCCCAGGCGAGGTCTTCAACGTCCAGTTCCGTACTTATCGTAAGATTGGCCATACGCACTCCTGTCATGCGCGACACGTTGAACGTGGAAAAAGTCTTTTCATTCTTTGTAAACGATTACATCCATGAGTCAATAGCATTTTGGGAGTAGTATACCAAGTAAATATAATAATTTCAGTATATTATAAAAAAAATACATAAAATTTCACGTCGTATTCACATATCACATTTTCGTCAATTTTTTTTCAGCGTACAAAGAGGATACTGAAACAAAAATGTTCTTCTTATGGCTGCAGACAGTCGGTTTCAGACCAGCACAATCAACTGAAATAAAATATATAACTACTAGATATAATTTAATATATTATTCAACAACTCATAACGCTCTCATGCCTAAGCACTCTTGAAACTGACACGAGAAAAAACACCAGACCATATCTTTCCATGTGATTTTCCCTTCCCTCATAACAAATTTGACATTAGTTCATTTTCCAAACACTTTAACAGAAAAGGCGATTCCCTGCATGACGACAGGGCTACATACCGAAAAAGAGGAAACGATGACGAATCCCATAGCCTGCGACATCACGATGAAAGACGTGGCCGAATTCAGCGGCGTTTCCACAGCCACGGTTTCCCGCGCCATCAACACTCCGGAAAAGCTCAGCCCCGACACCCTGAAAAAAGTACAGCAGGCATTCCGTACCCTCGGTTATCAGTACAATCCTCTTGCGGCCGCCATGTCTCGCAGCTCCAGCAAACTCATAGGCATCATGATAGGCAACCTGCGCGAAAACCTGGCTCTGCTGACGCTGGAAGACGTGCAGGCCTATGCCTCGAAGCTCGACTATAACGTACTGGTGGCAAACTCCTGCTTCGACAGTCATACCGAGAAAAAAATTCTCTATAATTTCAGGCAGTACAAAACAGCCGCCGTCATCGTCATCGGTCCGGGCCTGCACTGCCACCAGCATATCCGCACCGTCCTCGGCAATGATATTCCCCATCTTGTCCTGTGGGACTCCTACGAGAAGAGCGACAACATCAACTTCATCGGCGCCACCAGCGAGAACGTCATGGAACAGGCCGTTTCCGCCCTCGTCAGGGCGGGACACCGCCGTATCGGGCTCGGCATGAGTTACTACGCCAACATCCGCAAGGCCCACAGCAGAATCAAGGCCTTCGGCGACATTCTGCAACGTCTCCACCTGCCCTTCGACGAGGATTCCATGGTTCTTATCAACGACGAACCACGCCTCACCCGCTCCTCGTTCGAGCACGGCCGTCAGATTATGAAGCAGTTTCTGGAAAAGAAGCATCCGCCCACGGCGCTCATCTCTCCCATGGGCAACATGGCGGCAGGCAGCATATCCTATCTTCAGGAGTACGGCCTTTCCTATCCGAAGGACATGTCTCTCGTCTGCCTGAGCGACGACGATATTTCCTCCATCTACTATCCCCCGCTCTGCGCCGTCCGCTCCCAGAAGGAAAAGCTCTTCCAGCTCGTCCATGAATTCGTGGACGGCATTTCTTCGGCGGAACCGCAGCGCATCACCTGCAAACTGCGCTCTTCCGTATGCCGGAGGAGCTCGTGCATGCCTCCGGCAAAAGAATACCGTGAAGGCCCCGTGCTCAGCCCGCGCAGGGCTTAACGCATCCGTCACCCCTCTTCACGGCAAAAAATCCTTATGCAGGCCGTGATTCGCATCCGGCCATCCGGCTTTCCTCAGCAGGGAAAGCCGGATGGCCCCGTCCCGCTCCGACGTTCCTTCCCTTTGCGGAACAACGGATGGGAGCGGAGTGTCCCGAGGAAAAACGATGAAGGAGCTCATTCTTGTCGGCGGCCCCATGGGCGTGGGAAAGACCAGCACCTGCCGGGAGCTTCTGCACCGGCTCTCCCCTTCCGCCTTTCTGGACGGAGACTGGTGCTGGACCATGTCTCCCTTCGTGGTGAACGGCGAAACAAAAAACATGGTGCTCGACAACATAGGCCACATTCTGAACAACTTTCTGCGCTGCTCCGCCTACCGCTACGTCATCTTCTGCTGGGTCATGCACTCGCAGTCCATCGTGGACGACATTCTGCGCAGACTCGACCTGACCGACACGAGAACCACGCTTTTCACCCTGACGGCTTCGGAACAGGTGCTTCGCGCACGGCTGCAGCACGACATTGATGAAGGAACAAGGAGTCCCGGCGTCATTGAGCGGAGCCTGGAGAGGCTGCCCCGGTATGCGGCCATGAAAAGCGTGAACATAGATGTAAGCGACATCACCCCCGCCTTGGCGGCAGCACGGATGGAGGCTTTTCTGAAGGAACCGGAACGTTCCTGAAGACGAAAAAAGCCGCGTGTCTCCTCTTTTCAGAAAAGCACGCGGCTCTCATGCACAAAAGGCAGGAAAAACCGTTTTTCCTTCCCCTCTTTTTACAAAACGTCAGGGCAAGGCGGGCCCAACGCTCCGGCCTCGCCGGACAGAAGCGACGTTTCCTCCGTCTCTTTTCTACTTCGCCACTTCCCAGATGGTCACGGGCACGGGCACTTCCTGCTCGGTCAGCGGAGAAACGGGCAGACTGCATATGCGCTTATGGCGCAGACCGTGGGCGGGCAGCGTATCCAAAAGGTGATGGAAAATGTCCCTTCCGGGTTCGGCAATCCAGGCGCGCCCTCCCGCCTTCAGCATGGAAGCGATGAAAGCCGCCACAGGTTCGGCGAACGCCTGCTCGTACATGATGTCCCCTGCCCAGATACAGTCGAAGGAGGCAGGCGGCAGGGAAGGCTCTCTCCAGTCCATGACTTCGAAGCGCACGCCGTCTATGCCGTTGAGCGTCGCGTTCACGTTCGCGTACTCTATGGCCTGCGCCTCGTAGTCCATGGCCGTCACCTCGGCCCCCAGCCAGCGGCCGAGCAGCGCGGTGAACCCCAGGCCGCACCCCATGTCGAGGCAGGACTTGCCGCGTATGTCATCCTGCATTTCCGCAAGCCATCCGGCCAGCGCCAGAGAGGAAGGCCATATCTCGTTCCAGTAGGGCAGGCGTTCCTCCCCTTCTCTTTTTTCCATGTCGGCCCACAGGGTATCCATATCGGCACGGCGCATGTGCCATATCCGTCCGCAGGAGGAAAAAATCCTGTCAAAAGGCGTAAACTGTTCCATATCTCGTCCTTGGGGTGAAATTTCCGTCCGCGCTTTGCGCGGCAAGACGGAGTATAGCCGCTCCCCCGCCGACAGGGAAGTGCCCGGCAAAGGACTTGCCGGACGTGTGCAATAGCGGTATCATGCCCCTTCACCTCGGCTTTTCTCTTCGGAAAAGCCCTGATTCTGGTGTCCGTACGGGGCGTCGGCGCTGCTTCTGCCCCTTTTGAAACGACGTGCGCGCCAGCCGACACGCCACGCACAGCGCAAAGCAGGTTTGACATGGATAATAGGGGCGAGGACAGAAAGGATTTTGCCAGGCGTTCCTTCAGAAAAGACGGGGAACGCGGCGAAGGCCGGCGTCAGGAACGTTCGGAACATTTCCGCCCGCGCAGAGAACAGCGCGGTGACGACGAGCGCCGGGAAGGGCGCAGAGATTTCAAAAAAGACGGTTTCCGCCCGAGAACGGACCGCGGCTTTTCCAAGAACCGCGACCTCGGCGCGCTCATGGACCTCGACAACGACATCCTGCATCTCGTGGTGCGCCGCGCCCAGATGCTCGCCCGCCTGCGCAGCGGCGGCCGTCTCGCTCCCGAAACGGAAAAGACGCTGCGTACCGCCTGGGAAAACAAGGCCGCGCGCCTTGCCCGGGACAACCGTCTCTCCCGTGACCTGTTCATGCTTCTTCAGTCCATCGAACCCATGACGCGCATGGAAGAGGAGCAGGGCTACTACAACCTTTCCCCCAACGGGGAAGAGGTGGACATCCGCATTCCCGCCCCGTCCGACACCGTGGCCGCCCGCTGCTGGCTGGCCGTGGCCGCCGCTTCCGGCAAGGAAACCAGAATCCGCCGCGTTCCCCTCACCGACGCCGTCGTCAGCGGCGTGAAGGCCCTCAATCAGATAGGCGGTCAGCTCTGGTGGGAAGAGAACGGCGACGTGCAGAGCCGCGGCGGCAAGGGTCTTGTCCGCAACATGGACAAGGTCATCCACATCGGCGACGACGCCTTCAACCTCTGGCTCGTCATCGCTCTCTGCATAGGCATGCCCGCAAGGCTCAAGCTCACCGGCGACAGCTCCCTGCGTTTTCTGGACATCGCGCCGCTGCGCCACTTCCTGCCCCAGCTCGGCGTGCGTCTGACCAACGTCATTCCCTCGCAGGACGGCCTGCCCGTGCGCATGGAATGCTCCGGCCTCATGCCGCGTGAAGTCCGCCTGGCCGACGATTTGCCCGAAGATTTCGTGGCCGCCCTCGTGCTCGCCTCTCCCTTCTGGGAAACCTCGTGCCGCCTGACGCTGCCCGAGCGCGAACCCCGTCTTCTTCCCCTCGTTCTTGACGTGCTTTCCGGCTGCGGCATGAATGTTTCCAGAAACGGACGCGAGATTGTCGTGGAGCGCGGCGAGATTGTCGTGCCGGCCGAGCCCGTGGTTCCCATGGACGCCTGCGTGGCCGCCACCGTGCTCATGCTGCCCGGCTTCAACGGCGGACACGCCGTGCTCGAAGGCGTCTGGGGCGGCAACACGACGAGCGCTCTTGCGGAAAAAATCCTGCGCGGCGCCGGGCTCAACGTAAAGTACGGCTCCCACGAAGTGGAGTGCACGGGCAAGGAACGCGAAACCTCCGCTCCCGCACCCGAAATCATGCAGGCCGTGCTTGAACGCTGCCCCGAACTTCTGCCGCTCTGCACCGTCATCATGGCGGCCGCCGCACACGAAGGCGCCAAGGTCACCCTTCCCGAACTTTCGGAAGAAGAGCGCCATCTCGTCACGGCCTTCCTCGCCCGCTGCGGCGTGGAGGAAAAGGACAACGTGCTTGCCCCCGTGGAAGAAACCGTGCCCGGCTCCTGGGTGGCTCCCTCCGCACAGTGGGCCATGGCCTACGCGCTCGGCGCCTTCCTCAAGCCCAACCTGCACCTTTCCAACCCCGGCGTGATGACCGGCCTTTTCCCGGCTTTCTGGAACATATACAACACGCTGCCCCGTCCCGAACTGAAACGCAAAGCCGAGCAGGAGACCGAAGATGCCAAACCAGCACGCAGACGCGTCATCGCCCATGGAGTCTATGGAGAGCTTCCTCCTGAACCCGCTACCGGAGACGATTTCTGAGCTTGAAGCCCAGATGGAAGTCATCTCCGCGGAACAGAAGCGGTGTCAGGACAGCATACGCAGACTCATGGCCGCCGAAGACGTGGAAAAAGGCATCGTGTTTCCGCAGGAAATACACGAGCTGCATCAGCGCAAGAACATGCTGGAAACCCACATGCAGTACCGCAGGGTGCGCATCAACCGGCTCAGACTGTACAGGGAAGGCCGGTAAGACCTTCCGACAGAAGTTCTTCCGGCAGGTTCTCCTGCCGGGAGAACACATCATAAGGAACATATCATGAGCGATAACCATCAGTGCCGCCAGTGCGGAACCTGCTGCCGCAAGGGCGGTCCGGCCCTGCATAAGGAAGACGCGCCCCTGCTTGTGGAAGGCGTGCTTCAGCTTCAGGACCTGTGCACCTTCCGCGCAGGCGAACTCGTGCGCGACAACTCCAACGACCACGTGGTGCCGCTGCCCGAGGAAATCGTGAAAATAGCCGCGCCCTTCGGCTCCCGGCCCGACGACTGGACCTGCCGTTTTCTCACCTCGGACAACCGCTGCTTCATCCATGAAAAGCGTCCGGCCGAATGCAAAGCTCTTTTCTGCGACGACCCCAAGGCCCTGCTCGCCATGCACGGGGAAGACAGGCTCGACCGCAAGTCCATCCTCGAACTTCTCCATGCCCCGCAGTGGCTTCTGGACTCCGTGGAAGCTCACGAATCCCGCTGCAACTATGCGGCCCTCATTGAACTCGCCTCCCATCTCGAAGAGCAGGAAGCGGCCCGCCGGGCCCTCGTGGAAGTGGTGGAATACGACAGAGCCTTCAGAGAACTCGTCATGGAAAAAGGCAAAGTGCAGAAGGAAATGCTGGACTTCCTGTTCGGCCGCCCCCTCATGCACACCGTCATCATGTTCGGTATCGATGCCCGTCACAACGCCGACGGCAGCATCACTCTCGTGCAGACCACAAAAGCCACACTGAAGAGGCAAGCATGATAATAGTCACCGGCGGCGCCGGCCTCATCGGCGCGAACATGATATGGGAACTGAACCGCCACGGCATGGACGACATCCTCGTGGTGGACAACCTCGCCTCCACGGAAAAGTGGAAGAACCTCTCCCACCTGCGCTACAGCAACTACATGCACCGCGACGCCTTCCTCGCCCAGCTCCGCTCCGGCAAGAAGCTGGAAGGCGTGGAATGCGTGATACACATGGGAGCCTGCTCCTCCACCACCGAGCGCAACGCCGACTTCCTCATGGAAAACAACTTCCACTACACGGTGGAAGTCTGCCTCGCCGCCCTTGAAGCCGGCGCGCGCTTCATCAACGCAAGCAGCGCCGCCACCTACGGCGACGGCGAACTCGGCTTCTCCGACTCGCTGGACATCATGCCGAAACTCCGCCCCCTGAACATGTACGGCTATTCCAAAAAGCTCTTCGACATGTGGTGCATGCAGCACAAGCTGCTCGGCGAAGTGGTGAACCTCAAGTTCTTCAACGTGTACGGCCCGGACGAATACCACAAGGGCAGCATGATGAGCATGGTGTGCCGCGCCGTGCCGCAGGTGAAGGAAACCGGCAAAATCCGCCTCTTCAAGTCGGACAATCCCCGCTACGGCGACGGCGAATCCGTGCGCGACTTCGTCTATTCCAAGGACTGCGCCGCCCTCATGCACTGGTTCATGGAAAATCCTTCGTGCAACGGCATCTTCAACGTGGGCACGGGCCACGCCCGCAGCTGGAACGACCTGGCAAAGGCCGTGTTCGCCTCCATGGACAAAGAAGAGAACATCGAGTACTTCGACATGCCCGACCACCTCAAGGGCAAGTACCAGTACTTCACCGAAGCCGACATGTCCTGGCTTGAGCGCGAAAAATGCCCCGTGAAGTTCCACTCTCTGGAAGAGGGCGTGGACGACTACGTGCGCAACTATCTCATGCAGGACGACCCGTATCTCTGCTCTCTGTAGGCACGACTTTCCCGAAAATTCCCCGTCAGGAACATTCGGCCTTCCGGCCCGCTCCCCCAGAGGAGCGGGCCTTTTTATTGCCCGGATATTAAATCATCTTTCTGAAATGTCATGAAAAATTCATATCGGTGTGACGAGGGGGTCATATTTCCCATATAGCTTTCTCCTGTTTTCCAGGAGGAACTTATGCTTCAGGCAACAAACATCGCCAAACGTTACGGTTCTGCGACGGCGCTTCATCCGACGACTCTTCACCTTGAAAAGGGCTCCTTTACTGTACTTCTCGGACCTTCTGGCGCCGGAAAGTCCACCTTGCTGCGCTGTCTTGCCCTGCTCCAGCCCGTATCGGAAGGAAATATCCTCGTACGAGGCATCGGTATGGTCGATACGGCCGCCAAACTGCGCGAACTTCGCCGAAAAACAGGTTTCATCTTTCAGCAGCATCAGCTCATTCTGCGTGAGACGGCTCTGAGAAACACATTAAATGGTCGCATAGGCTTCCACTCCCTGTTTCACGGCCTTCTGCCGGCCTCTCCGCTTGAAGTGGAAAAAGCGTATGCCTGCCTTGCCCGTGTGGGAATAGAAGAGTTTGCTCTTACTCCGGCAGGAAACCTTTCCGGAGGGCAACAGCAGAGAGTGGGCATAGCCAGAGCCCTTATGCAGCAGCCCGAAATCATGCTGGCTGACGAGCCTGTGGCCAGCCTCGACCCGCAAAGGGCATACGAAGTCATAGAACTTCTTCACGGCATCTGCCGGGAGCGCGGCATCTGCTCCGTGGTGAGTCTTCATCAGGTGGACCTCGCCCGGAAATTCGCCGACAGAATCATAGCCCTCAACGCCGGACGTATTGTGTTCGACGGCAGTCCCGACGAGCTGACCGAAAGCGTCCTCACCCGGCTGTATGCCACCTCGCCTGTGGAAAAAAGCAAACCTGATACACCCCCTGCTCTCTCTTTTCGGGCGGCCTTTGCCGCCTGAGTCCCCCTTTTTCGCTATGAACTCCAACTGTCTGTGCAGACCGTAAGACTCCGGTCAGTAACTCACCTTCCGGAGAACGTCCCTGCTGTAACTCCTCATCAACTCAACACCTTCCATCAAAAAAGGAGTATTTCATGCAATTCCGTCATGTCCTCTTTGCTCTTCTGGGACTTCTTGCCCTGAACAGCGTTGCCTTTGCCTCCGGAGAAAGTGAACCTCAGACTCTCCGTGTCGCGCTTCTGCCCGATGAAAGCCCGAGTGTAGTCATCAAAAACAACGAAAATCTGAAGAATTACCTTCAGGAAAAACTGAGCAGAAAGGTGGAACTCGTCGTCACCACCGACTACTCTTCCATGATTGAGGCCATGCGGCACGGCCGTCTGGACCTCGCCTATTTCGGCCCGCTTTCCTATGTCATGGCAAAATCAAAATGCGACATAGAACCCTTTGCCGCCATGCAGAAAAAAGGCAAGGCCACCTATCGTTCCGTTGTCATAACCCATGTCGGAAGCGGTATTGAAAAACTTGCCGACATCAAGGGGCACGACATGGCCTTCGGCGACATCGCGTCCACCTCTTCCCATCTTATTCCCAAGTCTCTGCTTCTGAACGACGGCCTCAGTGCCGGGAAGGATTACAAGGAACACTTCGTAGGCAGTCACGACGCCGTGGCCATGAACGTGCAGAACGGTAACGCGCAGGCCGGCGGCATGTCCGAGCCCATTTTCCATACCATGATGGAAAAGGGCCTTCTCAAGGCAGACAAGGTCAAAATCATAGCCACTTCGAAAGATTTTCCCGAATACCCCTGGACCATGCGCGCAGGCCTGAGCCCCGAACTGAAGAATGCCGTCAAACAGGCGTTTCTCGATATGAAGGACCCTGCTGTTCTCAAGCCCTTCAAAGCCGACGGTTTCGTAGCCATAGACGATAAGGCCTATGACTCCGTACGCGAACTGGCGAAGATTCTGAACCTCAATCTGGAAAAGATGTAACATGACAACAACTCTTGAAGAGGTCAGGCGTGCCGTCCGCAGCAACTACCGCAATATATGCCTGAAGCTGGCCGCGCTGGGGGTGTTCATTATCGTCTGCTCATGGCACAGCGGCCTGCTGGACCTGAAAAGAATGGCAGAGGGCGGTCCGGCCCTCTGGCAACTTCTGACGGAAATGTTTCCGCCGGACTTCACCAATATGCAGAAATGGGGAAAACCGATCGTCGATACGCTGTGCATGAGTGTCGCCGGAACGTTCATAGCTCTGGTTCTTTCCCTGCCCGTGGGTCTCATGGCCGCCGGTAACGTGGCGCCGAACAGAGCCGTGTACCGTCTGGCAAGAGGAATTCTCAATATTCTGCGCTCTGTGCCCGAGCTCATCATGGGTATCATCTTCGTAGCGGCGGTGGGTTTCGGAGCTCTTCCCGGCGCGCTGGCCCTGGGCCTGCACTCCGTAGGTATGGTGGGCAAGTTCTTTGCGGAATCCATCGAGCACTGCGACCCCAAGCCGGTGGAAGCCATACGCGCCGTAGGGGCAACAAGAGCGCAGACCGTCCTTTACGGTATTCTCCCGCAGGTACTGCCGCAACTTGTCGATACTCTGGTGTATCGCTGGGAATACAATTTCCGTGCCTCCACGGTCATGGGCATGGTAGGCGCCGGGGGCATAGGCTTCGAGCTCATGGCTTCGCTGCGCATCATGCAATATCAGGAAGTGTCCGCCATCCTGCTTGTCATTCTCGTTATGGTCACGCTGGTGGACGGTCTCGGCTCCAGAATACGGAGAAAAGTCTCATGAATAAAAAACCCCACTGCCTTGTCACCTGCCGGATTCATCCGGAAGTTGTGGAATATCTCGAACAATACTGTACTCTCGACCTGAATCAGACCGATGAAAGTCTTCGTCCTGAAGAACTTCAGACTCGTATCAAAGAGGCAGACGCCGTGATGATGTTCATGCCCGACAAGGTGGACGAAACTTTACTGTCCGCCGCCCCCCGTCTGAAAGTGATAGGCGCAGCACTGAAGGGCTATGACAACTTCGATATAGAGGCTGCCACGCGACATCATGTATGGCTGACCTATGTGCCTGATTTACTTACAACGCCTACAGCAGAGCTGACAATTGCACTCATGCTCGGCCTGAGCCGAAACATCGCCGCCGGCGACAGACGGGTTCGCAATGACTTCCGAGGCTGGCGTCCGGTGCTCTTCGGCACGGGTATAGCCGGCTCCACCGTAGGTATCATAGGCATGGGCAGACTGGGACAGGCCGTTGCCGGACGGCTTCGCGGATGGAATACCAGACTGCTCGGCTTCGATATTTCCGAACACGCTGCCGCCGAAGCCAGCGAACTCGGCGTGGACATGCGTCCTCTGGAAGAGGTACTGAAAGAATCCGACTTCGTTCTTGTTCTTACCCCTCTGACGCCTGGAACACGGAACCTGCTGGACGCCGGACGCCTTACCCTCATGAAACAGGGGGCTTTTCTCGTGAACGCCGGGCGGGGGTCCTGCGTCGATGAACAGGCTGTGGCCCAGGCGCTGGAAAGCGGGCGTCTGGCGGGATATGCCGCCGATGTGTTCGCATTCGAAGACTGGGCGCTCGACAACCGCCCCGAAAGTATCTGTCCGCCGCTGCTCTCCCCGAAACTGAATACGCTTTTCACCCCTCACCTCGGCTCCGCCGTGGACAGGGTGAGACTCGCCATTGAAATGGCGGCGGCAGAAAACATCGTGGACGTTCTCGAGGGACGCGTTCCCAGGCATCCCGTGAACAGCCTTTCCCCAAAATAACAGACGGAAAAAAAAGAAAAAAGTTCCCGGGGAGACGAACATTCCGTATCCCCGGGAACTTTTTTCTTACACTTGAAAGAGCGTACTACATTTCCACAGCCTCGAACACGGCGACTATGCTGTTCTTTTCGCGCAGTTCCAGCATGGAACCGCTGATGTTCCATTCATCCACGCCTGCAAACATCTCATGCATGGCCCGTGCCTGCTCCTCGCCCTGCGGACAGAGGCGCAGCGTGGAACCGCCTTCCTTGAAGGTCAGCTTTTCCCCGTCCCGCTGCCAGTTCATGAAAAAGTTGTTGCAGCCGTCGGAACCGGAAGCCTGTCCGTTTTCCCGCAGAATGAGATGCGGCTCGGACTGTTCCGGAAAAAGCTCGACTTCCTTTCCGCCCATTTCACGCAGACGCCAGTAGGTCTGAAGCAGCGGAGCGGAAGCATAGTTTTCCGTGGAGCATACGCCGCCTTTCTGCACAAGAAACACGTTGGACGCCTCAAGGTGTCCGTTCTGCATCTTTCCTTCCAGCACGATGGAGGCGTTGCCGTTCTCCTGCATGATATGACTGAGCTGGGCATAGCCTTTGCCGGAAGGCAGAATGGGAATGTCACGCTGGGAATTGCATTCGGAGAAAACGGGCTTCCCCCCTTCGTTTCTGAGCTCTCCTTCCATAAGAAAGCCCTTTGAAGGCCAGGGGATGTTTGCCTTCTTCAATTCTATGGGCTGAGCCGAGAGGCCGTTGAGCAGAAGATTGCCGCCCGCCTCCCGCGTGGCGGTCACGGGCTCAAGAGCACCGCGCGTCACTTCAATGGTGCGGTTTCTGTCCTTTTCCATCCAGGTGCCCATGTACTGATTGCGGTCTCCGTCCTGCGTAAGCAGGGCAAGGCCGTCTTCCTCAAGGTACAGATGGACGGTGACGTCCTTGCCGGAAACCTTCATCTTCCCGCTGTAGCTCGCAGGCGTTTTGAGAGGGGGAAGCTGATTTTCTCCGGGCATGGTACGGTACAGCAGAACTTCGGGCGTACCGGGGATGGAAATGATTTCATCGGTCTGCGTGGCGAAAAGCGTTTCACCGCTGTGCAGAATGGATGCGGCAAGACGCACAGGTCCCTTGATGGTCTGCTCAAGATAATACACGCGGAAGGGAATTCTTCCGTTCCCGGAGGCGGGCATGATGGAAGAAGCCACGGGCATGGGGGAATGCAGGGGATAGAGCTGCACGCTGACCACCACTTCCGGCGGAAGGGCCATGCGCTCGCGGTAGAACAGCGCACCCTCCAGCTTTCCCACCTTCGCACGGCTTTTCTTCCATACCACGGCAGCACCGTCGGCATCGGTCAGTTCCAGGCTTCCCGCCTTCGCCTGCCGAAGGATGAGCTTCTGTTCCTTCACCTCACCGCCGGGGCTGTCCATGGTGGCGAGAGTAAGCACGCCATTATTCAGCGTCCAGCTCACGCCGGAAAGAGCGGTCCTGTCGGGAATGCCCAGCGAGCCGTCCTCATCCAGGAAATAAAGTCTTTCCTGCTCGTCCACCCACAGGCCGCTGATGTCGCCGGAAGAATTCGACGAAGAGACACAGGAGAAAAGAAAAAGCGAGCAGAAAAGAAAAAGTACCAGTTTACGCATGAATCTCCTCAGTTCAGGCCAGGGCCACGAGGTCGTACTCCCTGGTTTCCACGATATCGGCTTCCACCACGGCGCCATTTTCCACGCCCGGTCCGCTGATATAGGTCAGGCCGTCCACGTCCGGGGCCTGGAACCAGGTGCGTCCGGTATGAAGGCCGGGCCACTCGTCGGAAGCTGCGTCAACCAGCACGTCCATGCGCTGACCGGCATATCCGGCGAGAATGTCTTCGCTGATACCGCTTTGAAGTTCCATAAGTTCCTCCCTGCGGGCCTCCTTGACGTCCTCGTCAACCTGGTCCGGCATGGAAGCCGCCGCCGTGCCCTCTTCGGGCTGGAAGGCGAACACGCCCATGTGATGGAATCTGTTTTTCTCCACAAAATCCATGAGCGTGCGGAAATGTTCGTCTTTTTCTCCGGGAAAGCCCACCATCATGGTCGTGCGCAGGGCCGCCTCGGGGAAGAATTCGCGTATGCGGTCCACGGCCTCCTGCGGATTGCCGGAGAAGGGGCGGCCCATACGGCTGAGTATGTCCGGATGAGCATGCTGAAGAGGCATGTCGAAGTACGGAACAAAGGGCTTTCCCGCTTCCTTAAGAAAACGCAGAAGGTCGCGGGTGAGACCGCCGGGATACAGATACAGCAGGCGCAGACGTTCGAGCCCGTCGAGCTTCAGCAGTCTTTCCAGAAGATGGCGGGGGTCCTTTCCAAAGTCCGTGCCGTAGGCCGTGACGTCCTGCGCCACGAGAATGAGCTCCTTCACCCCGCCGTTCACCAGCGCGGAGGCTTCCGTCACCAGGTTGTCCGCCGGTTCGGACGCGTACTTTCCGCGGATGGAGGGAATGGCGCAGAAGGAGCAGTTGTGGCGGCACCCCTCGCCTATTTTCAGCCAGGCGTAGGAAGGCCCGGTGCTGAGCAGGCGCCCCGGAGCCGTCTGCATCAAATGCAGGGCGCGGGAAAGCTGTTCCGCCCAGGTGTCGATGTCGTCGGTATGCAGCCAGAGGTCCACCTCCGGCAGTTCGGCTCTGAGGTCCGCAACGCCGTAACGCCCGGGCAGGCATCCCGCCACGGCGAAAAAGGGCTTCTTTCCGGCGGGCAGGGCTCCCAGGTCCTCTATCATCTCCACGACGGTCTGTACCGATTCCTGCACGGCAGGGGCGATGAAGGCGCAGGTATTGATGAAGACAAGGTCGGCCTTTTCAGGCTCGTCCACAGTAATCACGGGGCCCAGGGAACCCAGCAGACGTTCGGTATCCACACGGGTTTTGGGGCAGCCAAGACTTTGGGAATAGATACGGAGCATACAACCTTCAAACAGGCCTGGACTTGTCAACAGGACGGGCCTGAGATATCCCTTTCTGCCATGAAAACCGCCTTTCGGCAAGGAGACCTCCATGACACTCCCTCAGACGCTCATTCTGGCCACACATAATCAGGGCAAGGTAAAGGAGCTGCGTGAACCTCTTGCGCGCTTCGGCTTCGACGTGCAGAGCCTGCCGGCCGACTTTCCCGACGTGCCGGAAACCGGCTCCACCTTCGAGGAGAACGCCCTCATCAAGGCCCATGCAGTGGCCGACGCCCTCGGCGTGCCCGCCGTGGCCGACGACTCGGGCATAGAAGTGGACGCCCTCGGCGGCGCGCCGGGCGTGTATTCCGCCCGTTACAGCACCGACTGGCCGGAATTGGAAGGCGAAAGCACGGACGAGCGCAACAACCGCAAACTTCTCACGATGCTTGAGAACGTCCCCGCCGAAAAGCGGACCGCACGCTTCCGCTGCTGCATGGCCATGGTCTATCCCTCCGCATGGAAGGACGCGCCGGCGGACATCGTGGTGAGCGGAGCATGGGAGGGCAGCATTACGGACAAGCCCTCGGGCAGCAACGGCTTCGGCTACGACCCGCTCTTTCTCGACCCGGCAAGCGGCCGTACCGGCGCGGAACTCTCCCGCGAGGAAAAAATGGCCCGCAGCCACCGCGGCAAGGCCCTCGAAAAACTGCTGGCCACTCTGGAAAACGCGGACGCCTGAACCATGCTTCCGAATGTTTTGCCTGCGCCCGAAGACAGGCAGGAACATAGTCACCATACAGAGGAAACGCGGCAGCATCGACCCTGCCCTTTCGCCTGAAAACACGTCTCCGACATAAAAGTGGCCCGACTTCTGCAAAGCCGGGCCACTTCTTTTTTCAGCTATCAGAGCTTCCGCCATTCTGCGGCGCACAGAAAACAGGACCGAAGGCAGAACCGGCAGACGGCTTATTCCGCTCGTTTCTTCCCCGACCTGAAACCTCTCCTACCTGTTCCGCTGCGGAAAGTGATTATGCGGCGTATAGGTGTAGGTTCCGCTGAAAAGCGGGGAAGTGATGATGAAATCCGCCGTGGAACGGTTGTTGGCGATGGGAATGTCATAAACCTGCGCAATGCGCAGAAGCGCCTTCACGTCGGGGTCGTGGGGCTGTGCGGTCAGCGGGTCGGAGAAAAAGACGATGATGTCGATGTGGCCTTCGGCCACCTTTGCGCCTATCTGCTGGTCGCCGCCGAGCGGGCCGCTGAGGTAGGGCGTGACGGGCAGCCCCGTTTTTTCATTGATGAGGTGCGCCGTCGTGCCGGTGCCGCAAAGAAAATGACGGGCCAGAATCTGGCTGTGGGCGGCACACCACTCGATGAGGCTTTCCTTCATGTTGTCGTGGGCGATAAGAGCGATGTGCTTGGTGGCGCTCATGGTTCTTTCCATGTGTTTGCTCTCCTGTTCTCGGGCCGGGACGTCCGGCATACATGTTTATCTTTCTGACCCGGTCATGATAGACGGCCTTTGTGAAGCCTTCATGAAGCCGTCGGCCCTCAGCGGGAAAAATGGTCGAATCCTGCGCAGGCCGGCTTTCGCCCGTTGAGCGTGATGCCCCCGGCGCGCACCCTGCCGAGGACCGAGACTCGCCGCCCAAATCCTGCCAGGCTGCCGGCAAGCTCCGGCCACAGTGCTTCCGGACAGGTACCGACAAGAGCATAATCCTCTCCGCCTTCAAAGGCAAAGTCGGCCGTGGAAATTCCGGCTCCGGAGGCGTAGCGGAGCACCTCTTCCGGCAGAATGTCGTCCGTGAGCGCGATATCCGCGCCAAGGCCGGACTGGCGGCTTGCCAGAAGACGCGGCAGGTCGCGGGCCAGCCCGTCGGAAACGTCCATGAGGCCGATGCGGCCCCCAGCGTCATGATGCAGCGCAAAGCGTCCCAGGGCCACGCCCTCTTCCGCCAGCGGGACGGGACGAAGATGCGCAGCGCAGGCACGGGGCCAGGCCTCCTTCACCTCTGCGCACTCCTTTGGCAAAGAGGTCTTCTCAAGCAGTGTAAGCCCGAGGCGCGCAAGGCCTACCTCCCCGGCAAGAAACACGACATCTCCTTCCCGGGCCACGCCCCGGCAAAGTCCCCGGGGCAGCCCTTCCGGCAGTTCTCCCCAGGCCGTCACGCAGATGTTGAGAAGAGAAGAGCGCGCCAAATCGCCGCCGGAAAGCGCAAGGGAAAATCTGTCGCAAAGCGCCTTCATCCCCTCGCAGAAACCGGAAAGCCACGCTTCGTCCTCATGCCCCGTCAGGGTAAGCCCTATGGAAAGGCCGACGGGCACGGCGCCGCTTGCTCCCACGTCGCTCACGTTCACGGCCACGGACTTGAACCCGATATCGAAAGGCGTGAAATACCGCCGACGGAAGTGACTGTCCTCGGCGAAGATGTCCGTGGTCACGGCCAGAGGGCCGCCCGGCCGCAGCACGGCGCAGTCGTCCCCGCGGTCGAGCAGAAGCGCCGGGTGCCCGGAGGGAAAGAAGCGTTCCACCAGGCGAAGGATATCGTCTTCGCTCGCGATGCTCATGACTGCTCCATGGTGAGATAATCGGCAAGGATGATTTTCAGCCCCAGCCCGGGGAAGTTGACCCGGTACTTGTCCGGCGGAATCTCCTCCACAATCTTGCCGCGACCGAACAGACGGTGACGGCAGAAGCCGAGCTTTTTCTTCACCGGCTTTTCGTCGGGGCTCTCTTCCAGCGTGCGCCCGCTCTTCAGCGCGTCGCGCACGGCCGCCATGTAGGCGTCGTCGGTATCCTCGCGGGAGCGGGGAACAGCGTCCGCCTCCCGTTCACGGGGCGGCCAGTCGTCATCCTGAGCCCGGGACCTGAAGGAAGAACGCTTCCCGTTGTCCTCCTCGTCCCAGTGCCAGGAGCGTCGCTTCTGCGACGGGAAGGGATTGCCGAAGGAAGACGCCTGCGGGCGGGGAGCTTCCCTGATACGGCGCCTTGTGAGCGCGCCGCCGTAGTTTTCGTATATCTCGTCCAGAATGTCCGAAGGCAGTTCGCGCACGAAGGGGCTCGGCGAAGCCGGCTCCTGTCCGCCCGAGCTTCTGCTGTAGAGGCTGAGCGGAACGAACAAGTCCAGCGTATCCTTGGCGCGCGTGCAGGCCACGTACATGAGGCGGCGCTCCTCCTCGAAATCCTCGGGACGCACCAGCGCATGACGGGAGGGAAAGCGGTCTTCCACAAGGTCGATGATGAGCACGGCCGACCACTCCAGCCCCTTGGCGGAATGAACGGTGGAAAGGGTGATTTTTCTTTCCGCGTCCTCGTCTTCCGGGGCCTCTTCCGGGCTGTCCAGCGAAAGGTCGGCCACGAAGAGCTGAAGGTCGTCGTAGGACGAAGCGATGGTGGACATCTCCTCGAGTCCCTGAAGACGACGGGGCCAGTCGTCGGGGAAAAGCTCCTCCATCTTCGGCCGGTAATGTTCGAGAATACGGCCTATCACCTCGGCGGGGCGGGGCCGCTCCATGCGCAGCGAGGCAACAAGCTCCATGTTCTCCAGAAAATCCGGCCAGCGGGAGCAGGCCTTCCTGAGTGCCTTCTCGTCGTTGCCGCAGGAGAGCGCAAACAGCTTGGCCGAGGTTTTCGGTCCTATGCCGCGGGAAAGCGCGGCGATGCGGTCGAAGGAAGGCATGTCCAGAGGATTTCCCACAAGGCGCGCAAAGGCCATTACGTCCTTCACGTGCGCGGCCTCGGCGTAACGCAGGCCTCCGTACTTGCGGAAGCCGATGCCGCGCTTGTTGAGCTCAAGTTCCAGATGGTAGGACTGATACCCCGAGCGGAACAGCACGGCAACGTCCTTTGCGGGCACCGTGGCCAGCAGCTCTTCAATGCGTCTTGCGGCAAGCTGAGCCTGACTTATGTCGCTCAGAGGACGGTACAGGGTGACGGCCGTTTCGGAAGGTTTGGGCCTGCGGGAAAAAAGATGCTTGCGATAGCCTTCCGTACTGCCTGCAAGCAGGCAGTTGGCGATGTCGAGCACGGGCTGCACGGAGCGGTAGTTCTCTTCCAGCCTGATGATGCGCGTGTTGTGAAAGAGCTTGGGAAAATCGAGAATGTTGTGCACCGTCGCGCCGCGGAAGGCATAGATGGACTGCGCGTCGTCGCCTACGGCCATGACGTTGCCGTTCTCTCCGGCCAGCATGCGCACAAGGCGCGCCTGCACCTTGTTGGTGTCCTGATACTCGTCCACCATCACCTGGCGGAAACGCAGCTTCTGCGCCTGAAGCACGTCGGGCTTGTCGATGAAAAGCTGTTCGAGCTCGAAGAGCAAATCGTCGTAGTCCATGAGCGCGTGCTCGCGCTTGTACTTGCGGTAGGCGTCGCCGAGCTCCACAAGGTCGGAAGCATGAGGCAGCAGGTGCTGCGCCTCGCGGGAAAGCACTTCCTCAAGCTCCATTTCCTTGTTGCGCGCCTTGCTGAGCAGGCCGAGCACCGCCTGGGTGCGGGGAAAGCTGCGGTCCCCCCTGCCTATCTTCAGATTTTCCTTGCACGCCTGTATGGCGGAGACGCTGTCGGACGTGTCCATGACCGAAAGCGTGCCGCCCGTCCAGTCCGGACACCAGCGCCGGAGCACCGAAAAGGCGAAGCTGTGAAAGGTTCCGCCCTGCACGCCGAGAAGCTGCTGCTCCAGAAGCCCCGCGGCCCTGTGCAGCATTTCCTGCGAAGCCTTGCGCGTAAAGGTGAGAAGCAGCATGGAGTGCGGGTCCATGCCGTGTTCGGCAAGCCAGGCCAGACGGTACACGATGGTGCGGGTCTTTCCGGAACCTGCGCCTGCAATGACCAGCATGGGGCCTTCCGGTGCGGTGACGGCTTCCTTCTGCGCTTCATTAAGAATGGAAAGGTCAAGCATGGGGACGCTCAGTTGACGGAAGATTCGTCGCTTTCGGAGGAAGGAGCCGACTCTTCGGGAGCTCCGGCCGCCCGCAGGCGTTCCCACAGCTCGTCGATGCCCAGGCGCGTCACGGAGGAAACCACCACGGGCTTCGCACCGCCGAGGATTCTCTCCCACGTCTTCTGCTGGGCGGAACGCTCCCTCAGCGTACACTTGTCCGCCTTGGTGAGCACGGCGATGACCGGAAGGTGATGCGCCTTCGCAAAGTCGGCCATCACCCGGTCGGACTCCTGCGTGGGAATGCGACAGTCGATGAGCAGCGCAAGCGCGCGCAGGCTGCGGGTCTCCTCCAGATATTTCTGAATGAGGGCAGCCCAGTTCCGCCTCTCCTCATGGCCGCGTCTGGCATAGCCGTAACCGGGCAGGTCGGTCAGGCAGAAGCCGTCCGGCTTCACCTCGAAAAGATTGACGGAACGGGTTTTTCCCGGTTCGGAACTGACCTTGGCCAGCTTCTTTCTGCGAGCCAGCGCGTTGATGAGCGAGGACTTGCCCACGTTGGAGCGCCCGGCCAGCGCAATCTGCGGCATGTCGTGCGTGGCCGCTTCAAGCTGTTCAAGCGTGTACAGGGTGGCCAGAAGTTCCAGAGTGGGTTCCGGCCTTTTCTTTTTTTCGGCGGACGGGTCGGTCATGGCGCTCCTCCCGAGTTGACAAAGTGAGCCTCTATCGGACAATATATCTTGCTTTGCGGAAAGAGCCGAGATTAGCCTGCTCCGGCAGAAAAGGCAAATATTCCGCAGACGGCCTCCCCACGGCGGGAGAGCCTTCCCTCACCAACGGGGAAAGACGGGCCTACGCCGGCCTGTTTCGAAACGTTACAGAAAATACCGTATTTTTGCCTGGAGGCATCATGTATTCCACTACCGACTTTCGCCGCGGCCTGAAAATCGAGATTGACGGCACCCCCTACGAAATCGTTGAATTCCAGCACTTCAAGCCCGGCAAGGGCGGCGCCATGGTGCGCACCAAGCTGCGCAACATCCTGAACGGCCGCGTGGTGGACAACACCTTCCGCTCCGGCGAAAAGGTGGGCAAGCCCGACATGGAACAGCGCGACATGCAGTACCTGTACCGTGAAGGCACCGACCTCATCTTCATGGACATGACCACCTACGAACAGATTTCCCTGCCCGAGTCCGAAACCGACGGCAAGGCCGACTGGCTGCTGGAATCCCAGCAGTGCCGCGTGCTGCTCTACAACGGTCAGCCCATCGACATCGAAGTGCCCGTGAGCCTCGTCATGACCGTCGTGAAGACCGAACCCGGCGTGAAGGGCGACACCGTTTCCAACGTGACCAAGCCCGCCACCCTTGAAACCGGCGTGGTCATTCAGGTGCCGATTTTCGTGAACGAAGGGGACCGCGTCAAGGTCGATACCCGCACCCGCGAATATCTCGGCCGCGATTAATCCGCGACCTTTCCTTTCGCGCTGTCGGCAGGACGTCTTGCGCCCTACCGGCAGCGCTTTGCTTTTTTCCGGCGGAAACACCTCCGGGGCGCACTTTTACCGCTTGAAGGGAACCATCAATGTACGGACACAGGCTGGTACGCGAACTGCTCGGACTGCTCTTTCTGTTCTGCGGTCTGCTCATGCTGCTCAGTCTCTGGAGTTACCACGTCGGTGACCCCACCTTCAATCAGGCCGTGAGCATACAGGCGTCGTCCGTCCAGAACGCGGCGGGACTGTTCGGAGCCTACCTGGCCGGTTTTCTGGTGGACAGCTTCGGTCTCGGCTCCTTTTTGTGGGTCGTCTTCTTCCTTTCCGTGGGGGCCGGTCTGGTTTCCCGGTGGATTGTGCTCAAGTGGTACCGCTGGATAGGATACCTCCTGCTTTTCGCCTGCGCCCTCGTCACCGCCACCTCCTTCAACATCGAAATGCACGGCATACAGGGCGGTGGACTCCTGGGCAAATGGCTTTCGGCCTTTTCCCTCATCTTCTTCAGTCCGTCGGGCTCCCTGCTGCTCTGGCTTTTCGTGTTCCTCATCGCCATGGAACTGGCGTTCAGCATTTCATGGCTGACGCTGGGCTCCCGCCTCATAGCCTGGCTTTTCAAAAAAATCCCTTCCTTCGGCACCACCTTCGACTTGCCCGTCCCCCGCATTCCCGACTCCCTCAGGCGCATGGGCTCCCTTGCAGGAAAAATACGCCGCGCCCCCAGGGACAGTGAACGCCCGCGCCCCGTGCTCGACATCGTGCTCGGCAAGAAGGAAGAGTCCGCTCCTGCGGCGCTCGAGCTCAAGCTGGACGACTCCGCACAGGAAAAGGCTCCCTCTCCCCATGCCGGAGAAGAGAACCTCAACGAATTTATGCGGCTGGTGGAACGGCCGGAAGCGGTGACGCCCGAAAAGACGCCTGACACTCCCACGCCCTCCTTCCGCTCTGAACCCGTGCAGGCTTCCGTCCGTCCCGAAGCTGCTCCCGCGGCCCAAAACGAACCGGAAGCGAACGACTTCATCCTCGAACTCGACGACCCGGTGGAAATCCCCGCGTCTGCTCCGGCATCCGACGTCTCCGTTGCCGCTCCCGAAGAAAAAGCCCCGCAGCCTGTGGAAGAAGAAAAAACGCCGGTGGAGCCCGAAGAAATCGAGGAACTCCAGCCCTCGGCGCTGGCCGCTCTCAGCGCCTCCGCCGCCTCTGCCACGGAGGACTATCCCGCCGTGGTGGTCTCCACGCAGGTGGAAAAGCCCCTGCCCCGCGTCGAAACGCCGCAGGAAGAATCCTTTGTTCCTCAGAAGGACGAAGGCTACGCTTCCGTGGATACGGCCGTGGCCGGAGCCATGGCTCTGCAGAAGGAGCTTGCGGCGGTTCCTGAGCCTGCAGCTCCTGCGCCCGCCCCCGTGCTGCCCAGGCGCAAGATACTCCCCCTGCCTCCCATGGATTTGCTCTCCCCCCTGCCGGAAGAAGACCTTGCCAGCAGGCCCGACGAGCTCACTCTGGCAAGGCAGGGCAACGCGCTCATCACCTGCCTCAAGAACTTCAACGTTCACGCCACGCTGGCCCGAATCACCCCCGGTCCCGTGGTCACCATGTTCGAAGTGCGTCCCGCTCCCGGCGTGAAGGCCACTCGCATCACAAACCTCGCCAACGACCTTGCCATGTCGCTCAAGGCCGTGTCCGTGCGCATGCAGGCGCCCGTGCCGGGTACCGACACCGTAGGCGTGGAAGTGCCCAACGAGAAACGCGCCACCGTGCATTTCCGCGAAATCGTGGAAAACGAGAACTTCCGCCAGGCCAAGTCCCTGCTTACCATCGCCCTCGGCAAGGATACCGGCGGCAGACCAGTTTCCGCCGACCTTGCCAAAATGCCGCATCTTCTGGTGGCAGGCGCCACCGGCGCGGGCAAGAGCGTATGCCTGAACGCCATCATTCTCAGCCTGCTCTACCGCGCCCGGCCGGACGAAGTGCAGATGATTCTTGTGGACCCCAAGCGCGTGGAACTTTCCATGTATGCGGACTTGCCGCACCTCGTGCACCCCGTGGTCACGGACATGGACCTCACCAAGAACGCGCTGCTCTGGGCCATCGACGAAATGAACCGCCGCCTGTCGCTCTTCTCCAAGGTAAAGGTGCGCAACATCACCGGCTACAACGAACGGCAGGCCCGCCTGCGCGCCGAGGTGGAAAACGGCGGCTCCATGCCCATCGACGCGGAAACAGGCGAACCGGAAGACCTTTCCAACATGCCCTTCCTCGTCATCATCGTGGACGAACTGTCCGACCTCATGATGGTGAAGAGAAAGGAAGTGGAAGGCAGCATCGTTCGTCTGGCACAGCTCGCCAGAGCCGCGGGCATACACCTCATCATCGCCACCCAGCGCCCCAGCGTGGACGTGGTGACGGGCATCATCAAGGCGAACTTCCCCTGCCGCATCGCCTTCAAGGTGACGAGCGGACAGGATTCGCGCACCATTCTGGACGGCGCGGGCGCGGAAAAGCTGCTCGGCATGGGCGACATGCTCTACAAGCCCAACGGCGGCATGATTCAGCGTCTGCACGGCGCCTTCGTCAGCGATGAGGAAGTCTCCGCCGTGGTGGAATACTGGAAACGCCAGCAGCCGCCGAACTATAAAATCGACTTTGCGGAATTCGGCAACGACGATAACGACGACGCGACGGAAGAATTCGGACAGCAATCCTCCCGCGGCAACGACATCGTGGACGACCCCATCTACGCGGAAGCCATCCAGTTCGTGCTGGAAAACGGCAAGGTTTCCATTTCCCTGCTGCAGCGGCGCTTCCGCATAGGCTTCAACCGCGCCGCCCGCTTCGTGGAACAGATGGAAAAGGACGGCCTGCTCAGTCAGGCCGACGGCACCCGCCCGCGCAGCGTCGTCCACCGCTAACCCATGCTCCGGCAGGGCCGGAAAGGAACAGCCATGATACTCGACGGCAAGACTACCGCGGCCGACATACGCGCCGCACTGCGAGAGGAAATAGAAAAGGACAGGGAAAAAGCGGGACGCGCCCCCTGTCTGGCCGTGGTTCTCGTGGGAGAGGACCCGGCTTCCCAGGTCTATGTGCGCAACAAGGAAAAGGCCTGCGCCGACGCCGGTATCGAAACGGTCTCCTACCGCAAGCCTGCCTCCATGCCCCAGAAGGAACTGGAGGAATTCATCGCCTCCCTGAACGCCGACTCCGCCATCGACGGCATTCTGCTTCAGCTTCCCCTGCCCGAAGGACTGGATGAACGCCCCTGCATCGACGCCATCAGCCCCGAAAAGGACGTGGACGGACTCACGGCCGTCAATCAGGGCCGCGTGGCCATGAACGTGCCGGGCCTGCGTCCCTGCACGCCTGCAGGCATACTGGCCCTGCTCGACCGCTACGGCATTTCCGTCAGCGGAAAGAAGGCCGTGGTCATAGGTCGCAGCAATCTCGTGGGACGGCCCATCGCCCTCATGCTGGGCAGCCGCGACTACAACGCCACCGTCACCATGTGCCATTCCCGCACTCCCGACCTTGCCGCCGTCTGCCGTGAGGCCGACGTCATCGTGGCCGCGCTCGGCAAGCCGCGCTTCGTGACGGCCGACATGGTCAAGCCCGGCGCCGTCATCATCGACGTGGGCATCAACCGCGGCGAGGACGGCAAGCTCTGCGGCGACGTGGACTACGACAACGTCGCCCCCATCGCCTCAGCCATCACTCCCGTGCCCGGAGGCATAGGCCCCATGACCATTTCCCAGCTTCTCGTCAACACCACAAAGGCATGGAGAGCAAAGCTCCTTTCCGCCTGACGGAATGTTCCGATAGAAAAAGCCCGGTGCATTTGCACCGGGCTTTTTTATGCGACGTATCGCGGCAAGGGCCCCGTTCCTGCTCCCCGGCTTCAGCCGAAGTTTTTTCTCCGGGCCGGCGGATTATCCCGTAACCATACGGAACAGGCAGCCCCGCCATTTCGATGTTCCGTCCTAACGAACGAACATGGCGTCTCCATAGGAGAAAAAGCGGTATTTCTCCTTCACGGCTTCGGCATAGGCGGAAAGGATGCGCTCGCGCCCGCACAGAGCCGCCACCAGCATGATGAGCGAGGACTCGGGCAGGTGGAAGTTCGTGATGAGATGGTCCACCACCTGAAAGCGGAAGCCGGGGTAGATGAAGATGTTGGTCCAGCCGTGCCAGCCCTGTTCCGGAATGACGCCGCCGTTCTTCTGTGCGCAGCCCTCCATGGTACGGCAGGACGTGGTGCCCACCGCCACCACGGGCCGTCCCGAGGCTTTCGCCTCGCGGATGACGCCGGCCGTTTCCGGTGAAATCTCCACATATTCGCTGTGCATGGGATGCTCGCGTATGTCCTGCTCACGCACGGGGCTGAACGTGCCGTAGCCCACGTGCAGCGTCACTTCGGCCCAGCCTATGCCCTGCTCCTTCAGGCTTTCACGCAGTGCGTCGGTAAAATGCAGGCCCGCCGTAGGCGCGGCCACGCTGCCGGACTTTTCCCTGTCCGCATACACGGTCTGGTAGCGGGACACGTCCTCGCTGTCCTGCTCGCGCCGGATATAGGGCGGCAGCGGAAGATGCCCGATGCTTCTCATGCACTCCACAAGGTCGCCCTTCCAGAACAGCATGACGTCATGACGGCCGAAGTCCTTTTTGTTCAGCACCTCCGCCGCGATGCAGTCGCCGAAGGTAAGACGGTCGCCCACGCGGATGCTGCGCGAGGGACGCAGCAGCACTTCCGCCCGCGCGCGACTCCAGCCGCCTTCTTCGGTGACGGCGCAGGCGACAAGCAGCGGAGGAGGCGTGAGCAGCAGAAGCTCGGCCTTGCCGCCAGAAGGCTTGAATCCGAAAAGACGGGCCGGCACCACGCAGGAATTGTTGGCTACCAGCAGCGCTCCCTTCGGCAGAAATTCGCCGAGACGGGAAAAGGTGGAGTGAATGTTTCTGCCGCTCGCTCTGTCCAGCACCATGAGGCGCGAGGTTCCACGCTCCTTCGGCGGGTACTGGGCAATGCGTTCTTCAGGCAGTTCGTAATTGTAGCTCGACAGCTCAAAATCTGATGCGTTCATGATGGTTCCACACCGTTCAGTCCGATGGACCTGTCTGGAAAACTCAGGGACGGAAAGGCTGGCGCAGCCTGCCCTTCAGACAGAATGCGCCAGCCTCCGGCACACGAAACATGTCGCGTTATTTTTCTGCTACAGCGGTTTCGCTGTCAAGCAGCAACCGGGCCTCTGCCACGGAGCTCTTGAAGCGCTCGCGGTCCTTCTTGTCCACAGGCGCGGAACGGGCGCCGGAAAGAGTGCTGGGATTGACGAACTTGCCGTTCTTCATGACACGAAAGTCCAGATGCGGTCCCGTGGCGGTACCGGTGGCCCCCACGAAGGCCACGACCTCGCCCTGCTCCACCCTCTGTCCCACCTTCAGGGACGAGGCGAAACGGGAAAGATGGGCGTACTGCGTTTCAATGCCGCCGCTGTGACGGATGATGAGCGTATTGCCGTAACCGCCCTTCCATCCCTTGAAGGTCACCTTGCCCGCGCCGAGCGCCTTGACCGGCGTGCCGCGCGGAGCCGCGTAGTCCACGCCCTGATGGGGACGAACCTTGCCGAAGATGGGATGCTTGCGGTGCATGGTGTAGCCGGAGCTGACTCTCGTGAAGTTGAGCGGAGCCTTGAGAAATTCCGTTTCCAGGGAACTGCCGTCCGCGGCGAAATAATGGGCCCCGCCCTTCTCATCCAGGAAGCGGAAGGCCTCGAAGGTCTTGCCGGCGTTGACGAAGCGGGCCGCGACGATGTCTCCGTAGCGGCGGAAATCATCACCGAGATATTTCTTCTCCACCACCATCTCGAAAGTGTCGCCTTCCTGAACCTCATTCACGAAGTTAATCTGGTGGCTGAACACCTCGGCCAGACGTACGGCCAGATTGGCGGATTCTCCGGCATCGGCCATGGCCTCGAACAGCGAGGAGCTGATGGTTCCGCTCACCTTCACCAGCTTCGTATCGAATTCAAAAACGTCCACGCGGGCGCTGAAGCCATCTTCCCCACGCTCCACAACAAGGCGGCTTTCCTCGTCGATGTCGTAGGTCAGACGGTTCATGCTCTCCCCGTCCGCATCACACTCCACGCTGAACAGATGGCCTACCATGAGCCTGTTCAACGGGAATACGGCGGACGCTGCCTTCACGGCCTGGTCTGTCTCGTTGTTGTCCAGCCAGGTGAGCAGAAGCGCTCCGGCGCTGTCGCCGCTGCGGATGACGGTACGGAACACCTGCGTTCCGCAGCCGGAATCCTCCACCATGTAGCGGCTGTTCTTTTCCCACGGCACGGCTTCGGAATAATCGGGAATGCACATGCCTTCCCTGGAGGAAAGAAAGGCCTCCAGAGAATCGTCATATCTGGGGAGCTCCTCGGAACCGGAAAGACTTCCTTCATTCCAGAAATCCCGCATCCAGGAAAGGCCGCTGCCCAGAGAGGCCATCTGCATGTCTCCGGGAACGGGAACCTCGACGCCCTGAGCAAAGTCATGCGGCTTCACGGCCTGCAGAGCAAAGCCGTTCTCCGGCAGGAAAAAAACATCATCCTCCTGACCGGAAAAAAACATCGCACCGGCCACAAGCACGGCGCCGAACAGGACGCCGCCGAGCGTCAGCACGGGACGCGTGAAGAATCTTTGATATTTTTTTATCATAAAAAGTGACACTTCTTGATGCTGAGGGGAGAAAATAAGGAAGAGGGATACATACCCAAGGGGTATATAACCAAGAAACCACTTGTTTATGCAAGCGTTTTCTGGTAAAAAATTTTATGCCCGGCACCCGGTCCGAACGCCGTGACCGCCATGTCGGCCTGTGTCGTTTTCCCTTGTATTCACGGCTGTTAGGTGCATCTTCAGCACCCCATGCCCAAGAGCAAAAATTTATTCCTTCTCTACCCGACATGAACGACTTTTCCAGCTTCTCCTCTGCCCGGAGAAAGGATGGCCTCGGCGGAATAAAACACCCCGCGACCATAAAGGACGCCCTTTCGGCCGCCATGCCGCCGAGGTTCGGTCTCTCCGGCAGGAACATGGAAAAGAACATTGCGCATCCCTCTTCCGGCTTTCCCATCCCTACAAGGGCCACCCGCGAAAACGGGGCACGCCGCCTCTCTCCGCGTCTTTTCCTGCGGCAGGCAGCAACGCCGGATGTCAGGATGCACCTCACTTCGTCGCTCCGCGATGATTCCCGTCTCCGTCCCCTTTCTGAACGCATGCCGAGTTACGAACAAACGCACGCCCCTTTCCCGGCAGAAAAGAGGACACCTCTTTTGAATCTCTCTTTCCTTCTTCCGCCGAACTGCCTGTCCGACCGGGAAGGAAAGCATAGCCTGGTTCAAAAACAACCTGTTGATATCAAAGAACATGGAGCGGCCTGTCCCGCAGGGGGGAAACCTTCCTTCCTCCGTTTGGAACAGAAGGAAGTCCTGTCTCACCTGAAGGCCCGGCATTTTTACGGAAACACCATGAAAGTGACACTGCATTTCTTTGAAAAAACAGGAAAAAATAGAGTTACGAACAAAGATGTGCACATGGCGCGCACAAAGCTGACGAAATGGTGCGCAAAACGCTCCGAAAACGGTTCGAACCTTGCCAAAATGTGCATTCCTCTCCCGGCAGTTACTGTTTTTGTTCCTATAATAGCAAATGATATCAATATGTTATCACATATAGGAACAAACGGACAGGATTAAACCTTCTACTACAAGGAAAAGCTATGTATGTAACCGTCAAAAAGGAACAGATTATCGAAGGCCTGCAGAAGGCGGCTTCCATCATTCCCAGCAAGGCCGGTGCGGCGTATCTTCGCTCCATCTGGCTTCAGGCCGTAAAGACGCCCGACGGTGACAGGCTCACCATCATGTCCACGGACGTGAACATCGAATTCACGGGCACGTATCCGGTGGAGATTCGGGAAGAAGGTACGGCGGGCGTGAACGGACGCGCCTTTGTGGAACTTCTGCGCCGTCTTCCCGGAGGGGAAATCAGCCTGCGGCTTGACGAGGAATCCCACATTCTCGCCGTGGAGCAGGGACGCCGTTCCTACAAGCTGCCCACGGTGGACCCGGTAGGGTTCCAGCCTCTTCCCGCCTTCCCCGAAGAAGGCGCGGTGCTCTGGTCCGGCGACTTCTTCCAGGACGTCATCGACAGGGTGGCCTTCTGCATCAGCGACGACGACAGTGCCGAAGGTCTTGCCTGCCTGTATCTCAAGGCCGGAGATGCCGGGAAGGTTGACGTGTGCGGTCTGAACGGCCATCAGTTCGCCATGGTCCGTTTCATCAACGATGCGCTTGCCAATCTTCTTCCCGAAAACGGGCTGCTCATTCAGAAGAAGTACGTCAACGAGCTGCGCAAGTGGCTCGGCAGCGACGAGGTCATGCTGAACATCAGCGAACGTCGCTTCCACATCCGCACCGGTTCCGGCAGCGAAACGCTGAGCATTCCCCGCAGCGCCAATTTCAGCTATCCCGACCATCTGAGCTTCCTTGCCCGTCTTGACGGCGACAACACTTCCCAGCTCGACGTGGACCGTCGCGAAACGCTCAACGCTCTCGACCGTCTGCTCATCTTCAACAACGACAGCGACCGCTGCACCTACTTCCGTTTCTCTCCCCAGGAAGTGGAGCTTTCCGCTCAGGGCCAGGAAACCGGTTCCGCCACCGAGCATCTGGAAGGAACGTTCCAGGGCGACCTTGAGCTCATCGCCTTCCCGACCCGCAGCCTCATGGACATTCTCGGTCATTTCCAGTCCCAGAGCCTGCACTACGTGTTCACCGGGGCGGAAGGCCCGTGCGGCATCACCGGTTCCGACGATGCGCAGTACACCGTCATTCTCATGCCCATGAAAATAGCCGAATCCTCCTACTATACCGAAGAGGAATAGGTTTTTCCGACCGGGCTTTCGCGGTCTGTTCGTGCTCTGCAAGGGGGACGGACAGACCGCCTGCCTGTTTTAGGGGCCGCAGGAGCCTTTTTGCGCCGATTTGGGGGTAGTTCCCATCCCCTGCACAGGGGTTTGAAGTTTTCCGCGTTTTCGTATATACTGAAAGACTCTTGACGCCCCGGGTCCTCCGGGGCCAACACCTACCATTCAGGAATTCCCATGACCCAGGAAAATCTTCGGTCCGGCAAGACCGCTTACGATGCGTCCGCCATCACGGTTCTGGAAGGTCTGGCGGCGGTCCGCAAGCGCCCGGCCATGTATATAGGCAGCACGGACAGCCGTGGTCTCCATCATCTTGTCTATGAAGTCGTGGACAACTCCATAGACGAAGCCATGGCCGGCTTCTGCAACAAGATAGAAGTCATCCTGCACATGGACAACAGCGTCACCGTGCGTGACGACGGCCGCGGCATTCCCGTGGACATTCATCCCAAGCTCCGCATTCCCGCCGTTCAGGTCGTCATGACCAAGCTCCATGCCGGCGGCAAGTTCGACAACAACGCCTACAAGGTTTCGGGCGGTCTGCACGGCGTGGGCGTCTCCTGCGTGAACGCGCTTTCCTCCTGGCTGGAAGTGACCGTCAGGCGCGACGGCAAGAGATGGCGTCAGCGCTATGAGCGCGGCGTGCCCGTCACCAAGGTGGAACCTCTCGGCGATGCGGAAGGCCACGGCACCACCGTGCGCTTCCTGCCGGATGAAGAAATTTTCGAGACCACCGTGTACTCGTTCGACATTCTGAAGAAGCGCTTTGAGGAGCTGGCCTATCTCAACAAGGGCCTGACCATCATCTGCAACGACGAGCGCACCAACGAAACGCACACCTATCACGCCGAAGGCGGCCTTGAGCAGTTCGTAAAGGATTTGAACAGCAACGAGACCGGCCTGCATCCCATCATCAGCGGCGAAGGCGTGCAGGACAACGTCACGGTGGATTTCGCGCTTCAGTACAACTCCGGCTTCAACGAAAAGACGCTGACCTTCGCCAACAACATCCGCACCCACGAAGGCGGCACGCACCTGGCCGGCTTCAAGACGGCGCTCACCCGCGCCATCAACAACTACGTGAAGGGGCAGCCCGACCTGCAGAAGAAGCTGAAGGGAGACAGCCTCACCGGCGACGACGTGCGCGAAGGCCTCACGGCCATCATCAGCGTCAAGCTCCCCCAGCCGCAGTTCGAAGGTCAGACCAAGACCAAGCTCGGCAACAGCGAAGTGGTGGGCATCGTGAACGGCGTGGTCTACAACGCTCTCGACGTCTATTTCCAGGAACACCCCAAGGACATCCGCGTCATCATCGAAAAGGCGGCCGAGGCTTCCCGCGCCCGCGAGGCCGCGCGCAGAGCCCGCGAACTGGTCCGCCGCAAGGGCGCCCTGTCGGACAACTCCCTGCCCGGCAAGCTCGCCGACTGCCAGAGCAAGGACCCCGCGGAATGTGAAGTGTTCATCGTGGAAGGCGATTCCGCAGGCGGTTCCGCCAAGCAGGGCCGCAATCCCATGACGCAGGCCATTCTTCCCCTGCGCGGCAAGATTCTGAACGTCGAACGCGCCAGGTTCGACCGCATGCTCGCGAGCGAAGAAATCAAGAACATGATTACGGCCATGGGCGTGGGCATCGGCGAGAACATGGATTATTCCAAGCTGCGGTACCACAAAATCATCATCATGACCGACGCCGACGTGGACGGTGCGCATATCTGCACCCTCATGCTCACCTTCTTCTTCCGCTACTATCCCAAGCTCATCGAAGAAGGGCACATCTACATCGCCCAGCCGCCCCTCTACGGCATCAAGAAGGGCAGCAACACCATCAAGTTCCTGAAGGACGACAACGAGCTCGACGAATTTCTGCTTCAGCGTCTGTCCGACGGCGTGTCCGTGACGACCTCCGACGGCAGAGTGTACCGCGGCGGCGAGCTCATCTCTCTGCTCAAGAACATCGACGAGCTGGAGAAGGCCGTGACGGAGGCGGAGAATTCCGCCATCTCCCGCGAGCTCTTCCTTGCGCTGCTGCGCTATGAAGGGGAACTGAATCCTGCCGTGGCGCAGACCGGTCTTTCCGAGGGCTTCATTGCCTGGATGAAGGAACAGGGCTATGCCGCCGCTCTCGAGGTGGAAAAGCAGGAGGACGACGAGCGCGGTTTCCTCGTTTTTGAGAACAAGAGCGGCCACCGCACCCGCCTTGCCGTGGAATTCTTCCATGCCCGCATGTACCGCAACGCCCGTCAGCTCTGGAAAACGCTCGGCGGCGCCTGCGGCAGCTTCCCGGTGACGCTCTCGAGCTCCGAATCCACCCGTGAGGTGAAGGATTATTTCGAACTGCGCGAATCCGCCTATGCCGAAGCCCGCAAGGGCTTCAACATCCAGCGTTACAAAGGTCTCGGTGAAATGAACCCCGAGCAGCTGGAAATGACGACCATGAATCCCGAAAAGCGTGCGCTTCTGCAGGTGAGCATCGAAGACGCTCAGGCCGCGTCCGACACCATCGAAGAGCTCATGGGCGACCGGGCCGACCTTCGCCGCGACTTCATCATCCGCAACGCGCTTTCCATGGAAGACCTCGACATCTGACGGACAGACCGCGCCTCTCCCGTGACGGCGCGGTCTTTTCCCGGTTTTTCAGGGAACAAACCGCAACATTCCGCTTCAAAGGACTTCTACCGTGGCAGAATTCAAAGTCGATATAGAAAAAGAACTGCGCCAGTCCTATCTGGCCTACTCGCTCAGCGTCATCATAGGGCGAGCCATTCCCGACGCGCGCGACGGCCTCAAGCCCGTGCATCGCCGCATTCTCTTCGCCCAGTCGCAGATGGCCAACACCTATAACCGTCCCACCAAGAAAAGCGCCCGCGTGGTCGGCGACGTTATCGGCAAGTATCATCCTCATGGCGACGTCGCCGTCTATAACGCCCTTGTGCGCATGGCGCAGGACTTCAATATGCGCGACCCCCTGGAAGACGGCCAGGGCAACTTCGGCTCCATCGACGGCGACTCCGCCGCCGCCATGCGATACACCGAAGTGCGCATGTCCCGCCTCGCTTCGGAATTTCTGGACGATATAGAAAAGAAGACCGTGGACTTCCGTCCGAACTACGACGGTTCGGAACAGGAACCCGAAGTTCTTCCCACCAAGGTGCCGAACCTCTTGCTCAACGGTTCTTCCGGCATCGCCGTGGGCATGGCCACCAACATTCCTCCCCACAACCTCGGGGAACTGTGCGACGCCCTGCTGCGCCTCATTGATGAGCCCGACTGTTCGGTGGACGACCTTATCGACCTCGTGCACGGCCCCGACTTTCCCACGGCCGGATTCGTCTATGCCGGTCAGGGGCTGCTCGATGCCTACCGCACCGGCCGCGGCGTGGTGAAGGTGCGCGGCCGCGTGGAGGTGGAGGAGCGCAAGAAGGGCCAGCAGTCCGTGGTCATCAGGGAAATTCCCTTCGCGCTCAACAAGTCCGTGCTCGTCACCAAGATTGCCGCTCTCGTGAACGACCGCAAGCTCGACGGCGTGACGGACCTGCGCGACCTTTCCGACAAGAAGGGCATCCGCATCATTCTCGACTTGCGCCGCGGCACCATTCCGGAACTTGTCATCAACGCCCTGTACAAGTACACGCCGCTGGAAACGTCCTTCGGCATCAACATGCTGGCCGTGGTGGACAACAAGCCGCAGCAGCTCAACCTGCGTACGGCGCTCACCTGCTTCCTTGACCATCGTCGCGAAGTCGTCATCCGGCGTACGCGTTTTGATTTGGAAAAGGCGCAGGCCCGTGCCCACATCGTGGAAGGTCTGCTCAAGGCTCTCGACATCATCGACGAAATCGTTTCCCTCATCCGCGGCTCGGAAACGCCGCAGGAGGCCAAGGCCGGCCTTGTGGACCGCTTCGGCTTCACGGAAATCCAGGCGCAGAGCATTCTGGACATGCGCCTGCAGCGCCTCACCGGCCTTGAGCGCGACAAGCTGCTGGAAGAATACCGCGAACTGCAGAAGCTCATCGCCTATCTGACTTCCATTCTGGAAGATGCCGAAGTGCTGCGCGGCGTTCTTCGCGAAGAAACGCTGTACATCAAGAATACCTATGCCACGCCCCGCAGAACGGAAGTGGTCATGGAAGAGCTCGACGGCATCGACATCGAGGACCTCATTCCCGATGAGGACGTGGTCATCACGCTGTCTCGCCGCGGCTATATCAAGCGCACCACCCTCGGCAACTATCAGCAGCAGAAGAGAGGCGGCAAGGGCATAGCCGGTCTGCACACGTCCGAAGACGACTTCGTGCAGGAATTCCTCACCACCACGAATCATCAGTATCTTCTGCTTTTCACCAACAAGGGCCGCATGCATCAGCTCAAGGTCCATCAGGTGCCGGAAGGCAGCCGTACCGCCAAGGGCATGCATATAGCGAACCTGCTTCCTCTGGAAAAGGACGAATGGGTGGCCAACGCCCTGACCGTGAGGGAGTTTGCCGAGGAAAGCTATTTCCTGTTCACCACCAAGCAGGGCATGGTCAAGCGTTCCAGCGCTTCCCTGTATGCCCGCTGCCGCAAGAGCGGCATGATAGCGCTCGGCCTCAAGGAAGGCGACGAGCTCATCGCCGTCCGTGAAGTGACGGATTCCGACCATGTGGTGCTGGCCACGGCCCACGGCATGGCCATACGCTTCGCCATGCCCGACGTGCGTCCCATGGGCCGCAGCGCTTCCGGCGTGAAGGGCATCGGCCTGCGCCGCGGCGATGAAGTCGTGGCCTGCGTGACCGTGAAGGACGGCGACAGCTCCACCATGATTATGACCGTGTCCGCCCTCGGCTACGGCAAGCGTACCAAGATAGACCTCTACCGCATGCAGAGCCGCGGCGGTATCGGCCTCATCAACTTCAAGGTGTCCCCGAAGACCGGAAACGTCATCGGCGCCATGCCCGTGTCCGATACCGATTCCCTCATTCTCCTGACTTCCACCAACAAGATTATCCGCCTCGGCGTCGATGAGGTCCGCTCCGTCGGCCGCGCCACCATGGGCGTCCGCCTCGTCCGCCTCGATGAAGGCGCAAGCGTGGTCGGCTTCGATACCGTTGCCGACAACAGCGAAAACAACGAAGAATAGTGGCGGGGATGCATGGCGGGGAGGGAAGGGAACTTTCTGAAGAAAGTTCCCTTCCCTCCCCGCACCCCTCCCATCCTTCAAAGACTTTTATTTTTTATGGCCGGGGAATCCCGGTCGGAAAGAAGAAATCCCCGTGTCTCATGAGAGGCGCGGGGATTTTGCGTTAAGGCCTTCAGGCAGTTGAGGGAGCGGAAGCGACCGAAACAGAAAACCACCCGCTAAGCGGGTG
>CALUPQ010000029.1 GCA_944322695.1 uncultured Mailhella sp.
GGGCGGAAGGAAGCATCCTGCTGGACGGGCAGGACATCAACAAACGCGACTGCGACGTGGTTTCCCTGCGGCGCAGAGTGGGCATGGTGTTCCAGCGTCCGACCTCCTTTCCCAAGAGCATTTTCGAAAACGTGGCCTACGGACTGCGCGTGAACGGCGAGAAATCGGAATCCGTCATAGCGTCCAAGGTGGAGGAAAGCCTGAAACGGGCGGCCTTGTGGAATGAGGTGAAGGACAGGCTCAATGATTCCGCGCTCGCGCTCTCAGGCGGTCAGCAGCAGAGGCTGTGCATCGCCCGTGCCCTGGCCGTGGAGCCGGAAATTCTGCTCATGGACGAACCGACCTCCGCGCTCGACCCCATCGCCACGCAGCAGATAGAAGAAGGCATATCCCAGCTTCGGGACCAGCTTACCGTCATCATCGTCACGCACAACATGCAGCAGGCGGCACGCGTTTCTGACTATACGGCCTTCTTCTACATGGGCGACCTTATCGAAACCGATGAAACCGACGTCATCTTCACCCGTCCCAGGCTGAAGCAGACGGAAGACTACATTACGGGGCGCTTCGGCTAGCGTTTCTTCCGGACACGCAGGTCCTTCCGCCGTCCACCCGACGCCGGAATGTTTCCGACACTGCGTTCTTCTTCGGACATATGGCGTAGAGAGTACGCATCAGGCCTGTGAACAGGCGTCTTTTTGTGCGCCCTTCTGACAGGGTATCGAAGGGCGAAAACACTTCCGCGCGGGCTTTCCGGCGGAGAAATCCGCATGGACCATGCCATGCGCCGTGCAGAGGTTGATTATGAAGGAACAGATATACGGTTCATCGCTCCGCGGGTTGAGGACTGAGCTGCTCACCATGGGCAGCCTTGTACAGATGGCCTACAGCAAGGTGCGCACCTCCGTGCTGCTGCGGGATGACAAGGCGGCGGACGAAGTGGTTCGCGGGGATGACGTCATTGACGAAATGGAGCTGGAGCTTGATGAAAAGTGCACCAGCGTCATTGCCAGAACGCAGCCCGTTGCCAGGGACTTGCGTTTCATTCTGACGGTGGTGCGCATGGTGCTTGACCTGGAGCGCATCGCCGATGAGGCGGTTACCATAGGCCGCCAGGTCAAGCCGCTTCCCGAAGCGCTGCCGCAGGAGCTGGAACAGGAGCTCGCCCGCTATATGCAGCTTGCCTTCGATATGCTGGATACGGCGCTCGGGGCTTTCCGCAACGAGGACGTCAGTTTCGGCATGACGGTGTTCCAGAGCACGGAGGAGAGCGTTCATCTGCTTCTTTCCATCTATGAGAAGCTGATGAACGATGTGCGACAGGCCCGCATCGACCCTGCGGCGGCCATTCCGCTCATTCTCATCGTGCGTTCCATCGACCGCATCTGCCGTCGCTCCGAGAATATCGTGGAGCATTTGTGCTTCATGTGCGACGGCATCACCGTGAAGCACAGGGTAAAACTTTCCGGCGCCGAAGCCTGAGAAAAGACGAAAAATAAAAAAGCCCCTTCCGACGAATCGTTGCGGCTCGTCGGAAGGGGCTTTTCTTACGGGAAGGAATCAGTCCTTGCGCAGAAGGTTGAGCTTGTCGAACACCTTGAAGGCGAGGCTCATGACGATGGCGACGAGGGTGGCAAGCACCATGCCCTGCACGGTGAAGGAGCCGAAGGTGAGCTTGGCTCCGCTCAGGCCGATAATCATGATGACGGACGTCATGACGAGATTGGACGACTTGCTGTAGTCCACCTTGCGCTCAACGAGCACGCGCAGGCCGGATGCCGCAATGACGCCGAACAGCAGCAGGCATACGCCGCCCATGACCGGCACGGGAATGCCCCTGATGAGCTCGGAGAGCTTGCCGACGAAGGAAAGCAGTATGGCCATAACGGCGGCTCCGCCGAGAACCCATACGCTGTACACCCGGGTGATGGCCATGACGCCGATGTTTTCACCGTAGGTGGTGTTGGGCGTTGCGCCGAAGAAGCCGGAAAGAATGTTGGAGCAGCCGTCGGCAAACAGAGAGCGGGAGAGACCGGGGTCCTTGATGAGGTCGCGGCCCACCACGTTGCCGGTGACGAGCAGGTGACCGATGTGCTCGGCCAGCACCACCAGCGCGGCGGGAGCGATGATGACGATGGCGTTGAGGTCGAAGGTGGGGGCATAGAACTGCGGCAGCTGGAACCAGGGGGCTTCCTTTACCGGAGTCAGGTCCACCATGCCCATGAAGAAGGCGAAAACGTAGCCGCAGATGACGCCGAACAGAACGGGAATGATGGCGAGAAAACCGCGGAAGGCCACGGAGCCGATGACGGTGACGGCCAGGGTGAACATGGAGACCATGACGTTTTCCATCTGAATGGTATCACCCGTGAGACCTGCCATGGATGCGGCCGTAGGCGCAAGTTCCAGACCGATGACCGCGATGATGGAGCCCATGGCCGCCGGAGGAAAGATGACGTCTATCCATTTTGTTCCCACGACTTTGATGAGGGCGGCGAACAGAATGAAGAGCAGACCGAAGACGATGAAGCCCGACTGAGCCGACGAGTATCCGCTTGCCGCGATGATGGCGAGCACGGGAGAAATGAAGGCAAAGCTGGAGCCCAGATAGGAAGGAATTTTTCCCCGGGTGAGAATGAGGTAGAGCAGCGTGCCGATGCCGTTCATGAACAGGCATGTGGTGGGGTTTACCTTGAACAGGAAAGGCACGAGCACCGTGGAGCCGAACATGGCAAACAGGTGCTGTATGCTCAGAGGGATGTTCAGAAGAAGAGGCGGACGCTCCTCGACCTGGATGACATGGTAGTCCACAGTGATATCCTCGCTTGAAGAGTATGGGGAGAGGGATGGAGCCTGTCGGAAAGGAAGGGGCGTCCCGTCTCGGTTTTACGTGTCTGCGGGACGGACGGCTGTGCCGGCGTCACCGTTGCCCGGGGGAATTTACGGTTTTGCCAGAGCAAGCCTGCGGCCCAAATCGAAAGCCCTGCGGCAGTCCTCGGGGAAGACTTCGTCACGGTACTTCTTTTTTTCCGCAGGGTCGTAACGGTCTGCTTCGTAAAGACTGTAGTCGCTGAACTGCCATGCGTTGGCGCTGCAGCAGATTTCGCTGGGCACTCCCAGCATTTCGCCCATGCGGGTGTGCACGGCAGAGAACTGCCCGACGATGGAATCGGTATGTTCTGCGGTCATGCCGAAAGTATAGACGAAGGCGGAAGGAATCCTGCGGGAGAATACCCAGCGGTTTTCCTTGTTGTAGAGCATGTGACTGAACAGAAAGCGGTGCTCAAGAGCCAGCAGCTCGGGAGTCACGTTGTTATAATAGATGGGCGAGCCGAAGATGAGGGCGTCCGCCTCTTCCATCATTTCCAGAACGGGCGACAGTTCGTCTTTCATGGCACAGTGCCCGTGCCGCCCCTTTTTGAGCTTGCAGGAAAAACAGCTGACGCAGCCCTTGTAGTTCATGTGGTAGAGCTGGATGAGCCGGGTTTCCGCTCCGGTGGAGGCGGCGCCGTCCAGGGCGGCCTGAAGCATGGCGGCGGTGTTGCCTTTGACTCTGGGACTGCCGTTGAATGCGAGTATCATAACGGTCTCCTTGCCGATGGCGGCTTGGAAGGACATGTTTTTTCAGAATATATTCGGGTTAGAATAGAGCGGAAGGCAGCCCGTGGCAAGATGAAATCCTGTGCCCTCGTCGGCGGGGGCGGGTTGCCCGTGCAGCCTGCTTCGGCTATGCTGAACGAATGGAAGCCATAGCCCATATTCATACGGATTTACCGACCAAGTTCGGCGTTCCCCGCCAAAGCGGCCTTGTGGAGGCTTTGAAGGGGCGCATCATATTCACGCCAAAATACAGAGAGCCCGAGGCGCTGCGCGGCCTTGAGGATTTTTCGCATATCTGGCTCATCTGGGAATTTTCTCTTGCCAGATGCGAGGAGTGGTCTCCCACGGTGAGACCTCCGCGCCTCGGGGGCAACAAGCGTCTCGGCGTGTTCGCCACGCGTTCGCCGTTTCGGCCGAATTCTCTGGGGCTCTCCTGCGTGAGGCTCGACAGGGTGGAGCTGCACGGACCGGAAGGGCCGGAGCTTCATGTCTCCGGCGTGGACCTCATGAACGGAACGCCCATATTCGACATAAAACCTTACGCGCCCTATGCCGACTGCCATCCGGAGGCGACGGGCGGTTTTACCACCAGGCTGGCGGATGTCGTCCTGCAGGTGGATTTCCCGGAAAAGTGGCGCCGTTTTTTCACGCCCGAGCAGCAGACGGCGCTTGTGGGAATCCTGGAAAGAGACCCCCGTCCTCATTATCATCGGGACCCGGTCCGCGTGTACGGAATGCCCTTTGCCGGGTACGATGTGCATTTTCGTGTTCAGGACGGCGTGGCGGAGGTGCTGGACGTGGTAAGGCTGGAAAAGCATGGATAGCCTGACGGGGCGGTGCTTGTGGGGCGCGCCTGTCTGGGGAATCGTGTCTTCTGACCATGCAGATTCAGGAGAGCACCCGCTGTTGAGCGCCGCTTGAATTCTTCTTTGCCGCCTGTCCGGTAGGACAGCAGGCGCTGCATTAGAAAAGGCCGGACAGGTCCTGAATGAATGAGATTGAGTAAAGGTCTTCGGGAACCCTGGCCTTGTAGTACCGCGCTCTTTTGTAGAGGCTGAGCTTGCAGGCCCTGATGGGTGAGCATTGCTGGGCACATGGCAATGAACGCGGGGCGAGTTTCGCTGTTTTTTTAGAAGGCCGGTTCGGATGTCGGTCGTTTTTTCGTCTGTTCGGTTGAAGGCGGCGGAGAATGGTCTGAAATCCGGTGCCGGCAGGTCCGTTTTGGTGAGAAACGGCAGGGGAGGTCATATGGCTGTAGGCTGGGCTCAGGACGGGGCCGTGGATGCGCAGATTCAGGACTCCATCAACGATGAAATCGCCCGTGTAAGAACCCGTCTGACGCAGGGGGAAAGCCTGCGCGAGTGCGAGAACTGCGGCGAGCCCATCCCGCAGGCGCGGCGTCTTGCCGTACCCGGCGTGCGGCTATGCCTTCAGTGCCAGCAGGAAGAGGACGGACGTGAGCGCATCGTCACGCCGTATAACAGGCGTTTCAGCAAGTCCAGTCAGTTGCGTTGACGAAGCATGGTTCAAAGGCTTTTTCCGGGCTGCGGCTGAGCAGAAAACGGGAAGGGGCCGGAACCATGCGGGGCACGAAGTGGTAGTCGCCTGGCAGATAGCCAGTCCATTCATGATGAGGGTGCCCGGCCCGGGGCGGACAAGAGAGGTGCGTCATGCCGTAATGAGAGTCTTTTCCGCTCCGTCCGGAGAGTTATGGTCTGTGGTCGGCAGTGCGGAAATCGGGGCATGGTATGCCACAGGGGGCTCTTCCTGCCGGATGGAAAAATCAGGATGGCGGAGTCCTTTTTGTTTTTTTTGTCGGCTGAGAATGTTTTTATGTCCATAAGCCTGAAAGGTACGGACGTTCTTATTAAAATAAGGCCTGATGATACATCAGGCCTTTGACATTTTTATGAGTCTATTGTTGAGGGGCGGTCAGCTGCAGGTTGAAGTCCGTATATTCGCAGGAGCCGTCGGGATGCACGGTGATGGTGGAACTGAATTTTCCAATGTGTTCCACGACACTGGGCTCATTGTCGGGCGTTTTTATCTGTACGGTTACGTCGCCGTTTTCCTGCCGGTCTATGGTTGTCCACGACGCATAATGCTCATTGACGATAAGATGGCGGAAGGGGGCTTCTCCACCGCCGGCAAAAAGCCCGGAGCCCAGTCCGAAGAAAGGCGCCAGTGCCGCCTGAGTGCAAAGATGAAGAACGGAGTCTGCCTGCTTTTGATTGCCGCGGCATTCGGCAAGAACTTCCTGTTGAATTTTCTCTGCAACTTCTCCGCGTTTGGAGGATTCCGTCCTTATGCCGATGTCGACAGCCTTGTTGGAGCCTGTTTGAATGTAGGGAGTGACCTTATAGGAAGGAAGCCCCATGGATTTCGGGTAAGGCATGGAGGCAAAAACTCTGTGGGCATCTGCCTTAAGTGCATCCATGCCGCTTCTGGAGCTCCAGGGGGAAAAGCTGACCTTGGGAGGTGCAAAGAAGCTGTCAAGCGTTATGGCGTTCAGTTGCCCGGAAGCAAACTGAGCAACGGAAGCCAGCGGCATGACGGAAGTCAGATTCAGGCAGCTGTTCCTGGCTCCGGGAAAGTCGGGAACTCCAAGACTTTTTGCCACGTTGCTTTTAAAGGCCTCTTCCACGGTATCCCGGTCGTCAGAGGTGACGGACATTTCCGAGTTGAAGCAGCCCTGCCATATCTGCGACATGGAAAGAGGGCCGTCGGGAAACTGGGAGCGAATGTCCCCCAGTTTTTGCAGCGCAAAGCCGTGAGCCGCTGAAATACCGTTTTGCGCTAGCGTCAGTATCAGCGACACCTTGTCATCGGCGCTGCCGGGCAGATTCAGAACTCCGTCCTTGTGCAGGGAGGAAATTTTTCCCAGGATACTTGAGGTTGTAATAAATTTTTCCATCTCCTCCTGACTGCAGCTGTGGAGCTCCACGTTTTTAAACGTAGTTTCAAACTGTTGATAGACAGCCTTTTTTAAGGTGTCACGAGTGTCGGAAGAAAGAGTACCTATGGAGTCTTCAATATGTTTGCAGGCTTTTTCAAACGTCACGGAAAAGCCGGTGTCCGTAGAGGCCATGCCGGTCAGTTCATCCATTCCCATCAGAAACAGGTCTCGGGCAAGCTGCTTGTGGCTGTGCTTCTGTACTTCCGCCATGGTGGACTTGATGAGTCCCGCGGTCAGAGGCCTTGAGCTGTCCAGGTCCCTCTGAAGCTTTCGCGACGCTATGTTTGCCACATCCTGTCCGTATTCTTTGGCAATGGCATTGATGAACTGGGTCATGGATTGGCGATTAGTGGATTGAAAGGTATGGTACCATACGGATTTAGCAGTGTTGCCAGAAACTTTGACCGTCCGGGTGTCCGATGAAGCAGATTCCGCTGCCGACAGGAAGGTGTTCAGAGAGATGTTGACGGGGGTGGGCATACGTACTCCTTTGGACTTAAACCCGCATCCACTGAGCAGGGAATACGGTCTGTTCATCGGTACCGGCTACGGTGGTGGAAGTGTCACCTCCGTCCGTACATTCTTTTTCCCAGAACTCTGCAACATGAACAAAGTTGTTCAGAACGGTAAAAAAATCGTCCGTAGAGAAAGAACGCGTATCCATGCAGGCCTGCAAGGCAATGAACGTGCCGCCCGGGTCCACAGAAAGCGTCATGCCGGAAGTTTTGTGGAACAAATACTGCCCCTGCATCAACCGAAGGAGAAGTTTTTCTCTGCCTTCCTGAGGCAGAGGGGCTATGCTGCTAGCCATAAGAAGCTTTTCGCTGTCGGGAAAATGATGAATGAGGATGAGTCTCTCATTAATGGCAAGGGAAAGCTGGTTTTCACCATCTTTTTCCATGGATTCAGCACCAAATTTTTCCAGCAAAAACTCGCTGACAAGGTCGAATGTCGTTTTCATAAATCTTCCATGTGGGAATAGAAAAATGGCTCTCGAAGCGACGGAACAAACACATTGTCGAATATGCTGCTTGAGGGAGTCGTTTCCGGTTACGGCTATAATCTACTAACTTTTTTATTTATATACAGGTCCTTGACAAGAGTGTTTTGAACTTCGGTGTTTTTCATCTGTTTGACCGGAGTCAGCCTCTTTTTTTGGGGGGGGGGAGATGTGCTTACTTCACGCGGAGGTCAGGCCATCGCGATGGATAATGAGGGTATCCGGGAGGATTGGGGGCAGCGAGTATGAATTCCCTGCAGAAAGTTCGGGCGCTGGGAGAGGTGCAGGCAGCTAAGACCGATGAACAGAGAAGGGCAGGCTGAAGGTAGGGCAAAGTGTTTATCCAAAAGGAGAGGGGGCAGGGAACTTCAGAGCTACGCTTTTGGAGCTGCGCAGAATCATAAGCAGTCTGGGATGGTTGCCTTTTTTATTGGTAAGCGGGCACTAGGTTCAGGACTCATTAAATATAAAAGATGACAATGGCAGCGAGACAAATAGCCGAAAAGAACGTGTGGGCACAACGGTCATAACGCATGGCTATTCTGCGCCAATCCTTGAGTCGGCCGAACA
>CALUPQ010000030.1 GCA_944322695.1 uncultured Mailhella sp.
GCGGGTCATTCTCACTTTAACGGACATATCTCACTCCTGATAGGGATAGGCAGCGGGGCTACCTTTTTTTGTTTTTACGTTTCTGCTTGTCGCGTTTCTTCTTGGTAGCGGACTTTCCGCTGCCAGGTATTCCGGGCACTCCGCCGGGAAGACCCGGCATGCCGCCCATTCCAGGCAGTCCGCCCATGCCGGGCAGACCACCCAAGCCCGGCATACCGCCCAGGCCGCCCAGCCGGTTCATCATGCCCTGGGGAATGCGGGGCGTGCGTTTGCCGGGCTGCATCATGGACTGCATCATTTTCTTCATCTGTTCGAACTGGCGCAGAAGCGTGTTCACGTCCTGCACCTGTGTGCCCGAGCCCCTGGCGATACGGGCTCTGCGGCTTCCGTTGATGATATCGGGGTTGCGGCGCTCCTGATTCGTCATGGAATTCAGGATGGCTTCCGTCTTGTTCAGCTCCTTTTCATGTCCGCTCATGTCTCCCAGCTTTCCGGCAAGACCGCCGAGGCCGGGAATCATCTTGATGAGGGACTCAAGCGAGCCGAGCTTGCGCATGTGACGCATCTGGGTGCGGAAGTCCTCAAGGTCGAACTTGGCCTTCTGCATCTTTTTGGCGAGAGCCTCGGCCTCTTCGGCCTGCATTTCGCTCTGCGCCTTTTCCAGCAGGGTGAGCACGTCGCCCATGCCGAGGATGCGTCCCGCAACACGGTCGGGATGGAAGACTTCCATTTCGGAAAGCTTTTCGCCCATGCCGACAAATTTTACCGGTGCGCCCGTGACCGACTTGATGGAGAGCGCGGCGCCGCCTCTGGCGTCGCCGTCCATCTTGGTGAGAACGACGCCCGTTATGCCCAGATGGTTGTTGAACGATTCGGCAACGGTAACGGCGTCCTGACCGGTCATGGCGTCTGCCACGAACAGGATTTCCTGCGGATTCACGGCGCTCTTGATGGCCACAAGTTCCTGCATGAGCGGTTCGTCCACATGCAGACGGCCCGCCGTGTCGAGGATGACCACGGTGCACTGCTTCGCCTTGGCGTCCTCAACGGCCGCGCGGGCGATGTCCACCGGATTCATGTCCGGCGTGGAATCGAAGCAGGGGATGTCGAGCTGCTTGGCCAGCGTGCGCAGCTGGTCGATGGCGGCGGGGCGGTACACGTCGGCGGGAACAAGGTAGGGGCGCATCTTCTGCTTGCGCAGAAGAAGGGCCAGCTTGCCCGAAGAGGTGGTTTTGCCCGAACCCTGAAGGCCGACCATGAGAATGACGGCGGGCTGCGCGCCCTGAAGCTTCAGACCGGTGTCTTCACCGCCGAGCAGTTTGACCAGCTCGTCGTGAACAACCTGGATGACCTGCTGCGCGGGAGTGACGCCCTTCATGACCTGCACGCCGAGCGCGGCCTCGCGCACACGGTCCACAAATTCCTTGACAATCTTGAAGTTCACGTCGGCTTCGAGAAGCGCGAGGCGTACTTCACGCAGAGCGTCCTGAATATTGGATTCCGTGAGCTGAGCGCGACCGCTGAGATTGCGGAACACGCCGGAGAGTCGGTCTGTCAGGCTTTCAAACATCGTCTTTCCCGTTCTTATGACTTGGAACTAAGAACCGTTACGCAACTTTTTCCTTCAAGTCAAGTTTAACTTGGGCAAAGCGTGTTCCGGCCGTAGGGACGGGCTCTTGCCTCTTGCCCTTACGCGCCGGGGCGGCTATTCTGCAGGTTCCGCAGAGAAACAGTATTTCAGGAGCTGTCATGTCTGTCATCATGGGAACCGCCGGGCATATCGACCACGGCAAGACATCGCTCATCAGGGCGCTTACCGGTATAGACTGCGACCGCCTCGGCGAAGAAAAGCGCCGCGGCATCACCATAGAACTGGGCTTTGCCTACGTTGACCTTCCCGGCGGCGTGCGCATGGGCATCGTGGACATGCCCGGCCATGAGCGTTTCGTGCGCACCATGGTGGCCGGCGCCTCCGGCATAGACTTCGTTCTTCTGGTCATTTCCGCCGACGAAGGCGTCATGCCGCAGACGCGCGAGCATCTGGAAATATGCACGCTGCTCGGTGTGAAGCACGGCCTCGTGGCGCTCACCAAAATAGACATGGTGGACGAAGAGATGCTGGAACTGGCCACGGAGGACGTGAAGGATTTTCTGAAGGGAACCTTCCTTGAAGGTGCTCCCGTGTTCCCCGTTTCTTCCGTGACGGGGCAGGGACTGGACGAGCTGCGCCGCGCCATTGCCGAGGAGAGCCGCCGTCAGCCTCATCGCCGTTCCGACTTGTTCCGTCTGCCCGTGGACCGCGTGTTTTCTCTTAAAGGACACGGCACCGTGGTGACGGGAACGCTTGTTTCCGGCTCCGCCGTCTGCGGGGACGAAGTTGAGCTTCTGCCGAGCGGCAGGCGCTCGCATATCCGCAGCATACAGAGTCACGGCGAGGGGCAGGAAAAGGCCGAGGCCGGGCACCGCATTTCCCTGAACCTGCATGGCCTTGCCGTGGAGGACATCAGCCGCGGCGACGTGGTCACCCATATGGGCGCCATGAAGAATTCCAGGCGCTGGATTGTCGAGCTGACCTGTCTCAAGTCTTCTCCCCGCGGGCTGCGCCATCGTGGAGAAATCCATTTCCATCACAGTGCGCGCGAGCTTGCCGCCCGTCTGTATTTCTACGACCGTGACCGGCTGGAGCCCGGAGAGACAGTTCTTGCCGAAGCGCATTTTTCCGAACCTGTGGCCGGCATTTTTGCGGACCGGTGCATCGTGCGGGCCTTTTCTCCCCTGCGCACCGTGGCGGGCGGCTCCATCCTCTATCCGCTGGATACGGCCCCCCGTCGCAGCCATATAAGCGAGGAGATGCAGGCTCGCCTGCTGGCCCTGCCCGATGCGGACGAAGAGAGCCGCATAGCCGTGCAGCTTGAGCTCGCCGGGCGCTTCGGGGCAACGCTGGCAGACCTTTCCATTCTGACCGACCTTGGCAGAAAGCAGCTTGAGAAGCATCTGTCGGCCATGTCCGGCAAGGGAAGCGCCTTCTGCTGGGACAAGGATGCAAAATGCTGGATTTCTCAGGTCTGGATGGAAAAACTGCTGGAGCGGGCGCTTGCCTCCACCGAGGCCTTCCACAAGAAGAATCCGCTGGAGCAGGGCATGGCCAAGGGCGTCATTCTTGCGGGCATGGGAGCCGCCGTGCCGCCCAAGCTCGCGCATTACGTGCTGGAGAAGCTGATACGCTCGGGAAGGCTTGTGGTCGAAGGCGAGCTTTTGCGTCTGCCGGAGCATAAGGTTTCGCTGGCGGACGACCAGCAGGCGCTGAAGGAAGCGCTCATGAAGGCGCATCTGGTTTCTCCTCTCATGCCGCCGAATCATACGGAGCTCTTTGCCGAGCTCGGCATCACGGCCCGGCAGGCACAGCCCATTTTCAAGCTGCTGGTTGCGGACGGGGCGCTGGTGAAAATCAAGGAAGATTTGTATTACCTCTCTCCCGTAATGGAGGAGCTCAGGCAGAAGGTGCGCGATTTTCTTCTTGCCCATGCCGAGATAACTCCCGGCGACTTCCGGGATATTTCGGGCATATCGCGAAAGAACGGCATTGCGCTTCTGGAGCATTTCGACAAGGAGCAGCTCACCATGCGCGTCGGCGACAAGAGAGTGCTGCGCGGCAGGAGCGCGTGACATGGCCGTAGCGGTGGCTCTTGATTTTGAAACCTCCGACAAGTACGCCGACAGCGCCTGTGCGCTGGGCATGGTCCGCATCAGGGACGGAAAGGTGACGGACAGCTGGTACCGGCTCATCCGTCCGCCCCGCAGCCGGGTGTATTTTACCGAAATCCACGGGCTGACGTGGGAGATGCTGAAGGACGAGAAGGGCTTTGCCGAGCTGTGGCCGGAAATTTCCTCCTTCCTTTCCGGAGCGGAATTTCTCGTGGCGCACAACGCCACGTTCGACAGACGCGTTCTTCTGGGCTGCTGCCGCAGTTTCGGACTGGAGAGTCCGTCCCTGCCCTTTGTCTGTACGGTGAAGGGCTCAAGGCGCGGACTCGGACTGCCGCACAACAGGCTCAACGACGTGTGCGCCCATCTGGGGCTTGAACTCGACCATCACAACGCCGCTTCCGATGCCATGGCCGCGGCGAACATCTACATTCATCTCCGCTCCCTCGGTCTGTCCGATGAAGACATGCTGCTGAAATGAGGAAAGCGGGGACGCAAGTCTTGCCCGCCGGCCCCGTCGGCTCTATACTGGGAAAAGCAAAGTGCTGTGAGGTAGCCATGATTATCGAATGTCCTTCCTGCCGGTTCAGGCGAGATGTGCCGTCATCCTCCGTCCGGCCCGGCAAAAAATATAAAGTGACCTGTCCGCGCTGCTCTTTCGTGTTCCATTTCTCCCTGCCCGAGCAGGAGACCCCTTCCGCGGAGGAGGACGCCTTTTCTTCTGCCGCGAGGCAGGCTGAGCCCGTCGCCGCACAGGAACCTGTCCGCCCCGAAGCGGAGGAGAAGCCCTCTGTCCCCCATCTTTCCACGGAGCAGGAGGGAGACGACCCGCTGCCTCCCGGGGCTCAGATTCCCCAGTTCAGCCGGGAAGAGCCTGCTGCTGAAAAGAAAGAGGAAAAGCCCGAGGAAAAACGGGAGGAGCCGCAGCGTCCGCTCAGCATCTGGGAGCGCTGGCAGAGCATGCGGGAACACGTTCGCCAGTATGACGAGGAGCAGGAGGAGCCTGCTTCAAGAAACGACGGCAGGCCCGACGGCGCGCCGTGGGAAAGCCCGGAATACTACGGCTTCTGGGGCAGCTTTTCCCGTACGCTTCTCGGCGTGCTCTTTCATGCGCCGGATTTCTTCCGGCATGTGCGCTGTAACTTTTCCGTCATCCGGCCCATTCTTTTTTATGTGCTTCTGAGTCTGTTCCAGATGCTGGCCTCCCGCCTGTGGTCCATGAAGGCTCTCAGGGAACTGACGGCCACGGCTACGGACCCGCAGGTGCTGGCCATGGCCGAGACGCTGATGCAGAGCATGAACCTTCCGCTCATGCTGCTGGTCACGCCGTTCTTTTCCATCTTTCAGGCGGTGATTCTGGCCGGGCTGTATCATCTCATGATTCGCATGGTGCAGCCGGACAGGGCGGATTTCGCCACCACGCTGCGCGTGGTGTGCTACAGCGCCGCTCCGCTGGTTCTGTGCATCGTGCCCATGGTGGGCAGCCTCATAGCGTCCATCTGGTTCGTGTCCGCGGCCTTCATCGGCTGCAAGTTCGCGTTGAACCTTTCCTGGGTACGCACGGTGCTGGCGCTTCTGCCGCTTTATATTCTGGAATTTGCCCTGGTTTCCCAGATTCCCGCCTTCATGGCCGGGATGTAACGACGTTTTCCTTCCCATGAGAAAAGGCGGTGCGTGAGCGCCGCCTTTTCGTTTTGTCTTTTCCGCTGAAGGAATGCGTGTGTTGCGGAATGGGCGGAGGCTTCCGGCGTCTTTCCTTATAAAAGGATGCCGCGCGAGCCCCTTCCGTCGCGGAGAGAGTCAGGAGGCAAAGAAGCCCGTGACCTTCAACAGCAGCAGGCAGAGTCCCAGCATGGCGAGGCAGGCGAGGGTGGAAGCGAGATGGAAGAGAATTTTCATCCGTAAGGGCTCCGATGCCGTTTGCTTCATCCGGTCCTATCTGCCGCCGCGGCGCAAGGCGGCCCGGTATTCGCGTACGGCCCTGTTGTGCTCTGTGAGGGTTTTGGAGAAAGTGTGCCCTCTGTCGCGTCCGGTGGCTACGAAATAGAGAAAGTCGTGCTCTTCCGGATGGATGGCCGCTTTCAGCGCCTGCGCGCCGAAGGAGCAGATGGGGCCCGGAGGAAGCCCGGGATTCTGATAGGTGTTGTAGCGGTTTTTGGCATTGTCGAGGTGACTTCTCAGCAGGGGGCCTTCAAAACTTCGTCCCAGACCGTAGATGACGGTGGGGTCGGCCTGCAGGAGCATGCCTTTCTTCAGCCGGTTGACATATACCCCGGCCACACGGGCGCGCTCTTCGGGAACGCCGGTTTCCTTTTCCACGATGGAGGCGAGAACGACCAGCCGCTTGAGCTCTTCGGCGGAAGGACGCTTGCCGTCGGGCCAGAGTTTGTCAGCCTGCCGCCAGAACGTGTCCACAAGACGGTTGGCCACGGCCCGGGCCGCTTCGGCGTTCATTTCGCGAGGGCGGGGCAGCATATAGGTTTCCGGGAAGAGGAAGCCTTCGGCGGAGTCGAAGGGAATGCCCCAATGACGGAGGAATGCGGGGTCGTGGATGACGGAGGTGAAGTCCGCAGCCTTGCAGAATCCTTCCTTCTCCACAAGTTCCGCCACGTCCCACCATGCCAGGCCTTCGCGTATGGTCAGGCGGTAGAGCATGGACTTGCCGGACACCAGCATGTCCAGCACCTTTTCGGGCAGCCAGCCGGTATGCAGCAGAAAGCGTCCGGCCTGAATATTGCGGCTTTTTTCCTTGTAGCGGGTCAGAAGCTGGAAACGGCTGGAGCTCGTGATGACGCCCTGCTTTTCCAGCGTGTTTGCCACCTGCGCCAGCGTCATGCCGGGCTCGATGTCCACGATGAGACTGGTTCCCGGATTGGCGGGCGGCGTGTTCAGGAAGGTGCGGGCGTCGTGCCAGGCGTAGAGAACGACGGAAAGACAGAGCGCCAGCGTGAAAAGAAAAAGCCACAGCAGGGGGCGGCGTTTTTTGCGCTCAGGCCTTGAGGGCGGAGCATCCTGTCCGCCGGAGGCGTTTCCTTCCGGTTGGGCGGAAGGCGCGGCGGGGGTGTTTTCGGGAGCGTTTTCCCGGGGGGCGGCTTCACGGTCGTGCTTGTCGTTTTCCGGAGTCATGCCAGCAGTCTCCTTTCTTCGGGCTGGTCGAGGAAACTTTCGAGAATGAGCACGGCGGCCTGCTGGTCCACCACCTTCTTCACTTCCCGGAAGCCCATGCCGAAGTCGTAGAGTTCATGTTCTGCGGCCGCACTGCTGAGCGCCTCGTTCATCCAGTACACGGGCAGCGTGGTGCGGCGTTTCAAAGATTCCACGAAGTGACGCACCTGTACCGTGGTGAGACACTCCGTACCGTCGGTATGGAGAGGCAGTCCCACGACGATGGCTTCGGCCTGCTCCTTTTTCAGAAGGTTCAGAAGTTCTGCGAAAAACGCGGCCTTTGTTTCCCTTTTCAGGGTGCAGCGCGGAAAGGCGAACTCGCCGTCCACGTCGGAAACGGCGATGCCCACGCGTTTGAGGCCGTAATCGATGGCGACGTATTTCATGGCATTACAGGGAAAGAAGACCGGGGCAGAAAAAGTGCAGGGCCAGCATGATGAGACTGACGCACAGAAGCGCCCATATTCCGGCCAGCACGTCGTCAATCATGATGCCCCATCCTGCGGGCAGCCAGCTTTCCGAAGCGTGCACGGGCCACGGTTTCCAGATGTCGAAAAGACGGAAGAAAAAGAAGGGCACGAGCAGAAAGAGAACATCCCGCCAGGAGGACGCGGCGGAAAAGCTGCCGAGGGCGAGCATGGTAATCCACTGTCCCACGAGTTCATCAATGACGACGCATCCCGGGTCCTGCCTATTCAGCAGAACTTCCGCACGGGAAGCGGCAAGGCCGCCGAGAACGAACAATACGGCCAGAAACGCGAGGCGCAGGGGCAGGCTCAGCGGAAGAAAGAGAAAAGGCGCCAGAAGGGCGGCGCAGAAGGAGCCCGCCGTGCCGGGCGCCTTGGGGGAGAGCCCCGCGGGACCGAGGCGGCAGAAATGCAGAAGAACGGTATCGAAGGAAGTCATGAAAACTCCGGAACGGCGAGATTTGATTCAGAATAGAAGGTACGGCTTCTCTTGGCAAGGGGAAGGGGAGCGCGGGGACTTGGCAGCTCCGGCTCGGAAGTCCTGAGGATGAGGGCGAGCCGGACAACAAGGCGGGGATTCCTCGCTCAGGGGGCAGGGAGGCTTCCCGTGCTCCTCTTCCAGAGAAAGGCCGTTATGTTCGGTATGGTTTCGCTTTTTGGGGGAAAGAAGGCCGCCATTTCGAACATAGGACGTTTTTTGAAGAAAAGACGTTGCACGCCGGCCGTATTTTTCGGGAAAAGAGTGTCCAGAACGCACGTTTTTCTTGTCATCCTTTTTCAGTGCTGATACGAAAGACGTGTGCCCGGGTGGCGAAACTGGTATACGCAAGGGACTTAAAATCCCTCGTCCGCAAGGACTTGCGGGTTCAAGCCCCGCACCGGGTACCAAAGGATGTTCAAGAAGGCCTCATGCTTTTTTTAGGAGTATGGGGCGTTTTTTATTATTGGAACGGAGTGGCCCTTATTGCTGTGTTCTGTTGCCAGGAAACAGAAGAGGCATATTGCTTCCTGCGTGGGAACAGTCTCCGAAACTGTGCGCTTGCCGGTTGTGCGGCGTATCATCCATAGCCTCTGGAAGCCGGAAGCGGTTGAGACGGCGTCTGTACTTTGGGAGCGGGAAGATGGAGGAGCGACCGGGAGATGGTACCGATTTTCCGGCAGAGACTTCCCTGAGTGCCGTTTGGGGGCAGCCGCTCGTGTAAGGGCTCCGGCGTCTGCCCGGCGCAGAGGAAAGGGCGGCGAAGCCATTCCTCAGGGATGTGAGACTCTTTATCGGCAGGCATCAAAGTATGCCGGTTTCAGACTTTTTGTTCCCAGTCATGGCCGGCTGGGGAAAGAGCCCATACTGAGGTGCTTCATGCGTTTTCCGCTATCGTTGCCGTCTTTTCCCTGTGCGCAGTGCATTGTTTTGTATCCTTCAGAGTACCGCCCCGGCAGCCTTGTCTTTTCTCCGAGCGCAGGCGCCGTTCACGGCCTGACGGCGTTTTGAAAAGCCGGTTTCCGGTGCCATCGTGCGCTACAGAAAGTCTTCCCGGTTTTCCTTGTAGGCGTCCATGAAGTTGACGAACGTGGTCACGATGTTCATGTTCGTGCTTTTTCTGTGAAAAATTTTCAGATACAGAGGCGGGGTGAGGTAGTCGAGGCTGATGCAGCGTATTTTTTGGCTGAAGGCCTCGATGGCCGTATCGGAAAGGTACATGAAGCTGATGCCGAAGCCTGCACGGACATAGCGGGCATGAGTGATGTTGTAGTCCGACTCGAGAACGATGTTCGGCTCAATGCCCATGTCCATGACCTGCTGGTCGTATATCAGCCTTGTGAGAAAGCGGGAATTGGTGGGCATGATGAGCGGATATGTCATGATGTCCTGTATGCCGATGCGCTTCTTTTCCGCCAGCGCGTGTCCGAAGGGGACCATGAGCGTAAGGTGCAGCGGTATCCACCGGTAGGACAGAAAATTTTTGGGGATGGCGGAGTCGAGCGATATGCCGATGTCGAGAAAACCTTCCCGCACCTGTTCGATGATTTCCGCCGGAGAGCGGGAAAAAAGCTGTATCCGTATGCCGGGATGGCGCTTCTGAAATTCCGGAATGAAGCCCGGAAGCAGGTTGTCCACCACCGAAGGGGCCGCCCCGATGCGCAGCCTTCCCGATTCTTCCTCGGAAAGCGACTGGATTTGTCCCAGGCGCATTTCCAGCTCGTCGTACTGCAGAAGCAGGCGTTTGGTGAACTCCAGCAGAGCCTCTCCCGCCGGAGTGAGGATGACGGATTTTCGTCCCGCTCTTTCAAACAGGGGAGTGCCGAGCCTGTCCTCAAGATTCTTTATCTGGCTGCTCAGGGTGGACTGCGTGCGGTGCACCACTTCCGCCGCCTTCGTGATGTTCCCGAGCTTGGCAATCACATAGAAGTTTCTCAGGTACTGGATGTTCATGAACAGCGCCGCCGGTAGGGGAAGATTTCCTTTTCAGGGTATAGCGTTACGCACGGGAAAACAACCTGATTTTTGAAAATCATCGATTTCATCAATGGTTATCATGGAAAGAATTCTTTGAAATGACCTTGATTTTTATCATCTTTTTTATGATGTTGTAAAAAATGTAAATATTTCCCGGATGCCCCGTGGAAAGAGGAGGTCCCATGAAGCGTGCTTTTCTGGTTCTTGCCTGTGTGCTTTCCTTGTGTTCCTTTGCCCCTCATGCCCAGGCGAAGGACAATGAACGGCTCACCTTCGTTGCCGGCCCCGTTGGAGGAGACTGGTACAGTCTCGGCGGCAGCATCGGCGAAATCGTCAAGCGCACCGTCCCCGGCGTGCAGGTGACCGTGACGACGGGCGGCGGCATCAGCAACGGTCCCATGATTGAAAAGGGCAAGGCTGACATGGGGCTTTCGCAGGCCATGCTCTATCATGCGCAGGAGAACGGACTTGAGCCCTACGCGAGTCTGCCCAAGGCGAAGAATCTCTCGGCCATCGGCTATGTGGGATATGTCCTTCAGGCGTATTTTCTGGTGAAGGACGACAGCCCCCTGAAGTCCATAGAGCAGATGATTGAGGAAAAGTATCCCGTGCGCATGGTGCTCACCACCCGTTCGGCCACGCCCGAGCTTGCCGTCCGCAGGCTGCTTGCCGAGTACGGTGTGACGTATGAGGATATCGAATCCTGGGGGGGCAAGATTTCCTTCGTGGGCTTCGCCGAGGCCGAAGGCATGATTTCCGACGGGCACTGCGACGTGTACGTCGGTCCCGTGCTCGGCGCCATCGTGCAGATGGTGACCACCAACAAGATGCGCCTGCTGCCGTGGAAGGAATCCGTCATCGACGAGGTGTGCCGCAAGTACGCCTACGACAAGCAGCTGCTTCCCAAGGGCAAGTACAATTTCGTGGAGAAGGATACGCCCTGCATGGCGGAATCCAACATCATTCTCGTTCGCAAGGACATGCCGGAAGAGCTCGTTTACAACATTACCCGGGCCATCTGTGAAAATGCCGATACCATACGCGCCTCCGGTCCCACCTACACCGGATTCAACGCCGAGCACATGGTGCAGAACGTGGGCGGCGCCTTCCATCCCGGAGCGGAGCGCTACTTCAGGGAACAAGGCTGGATAAAGTAGCGGTCGCAGGGCATGCGGGCGTTCCGCATGCCCTGTCTTCGTGACGGAGAGTTAGCATGAGAGAACTGACAGGCATTCCTGCCGCGACCGTGAAGGTCATAGCTCTGGGCATGGCCGTCTTCCACCTGTACACTGCGGGGTTCGGAAGTTTTGTGGCCCTGATTCAGCGTTCCTTTCACCTTATGTTTGCCATGACGCTGGTCTTTCTTCTTTTCCCCGCCGGGAAGAGAAGCAGGAAGGACGGCGTATCCCTGCTGGATGTTCTTCTCAGCCTTGCGGCTGCGTGGGCCTTCAGCTACGTGTTTCTGCATTACGATGCCATCAATGAGCGCATACCCGGCATTTCGGAAATAACGACCGTGGAGCTGATTGCCGGCGGTACGGCCATACTTCTCACTCTGGAAGGCGCGCGCCGAGCCCTGGGCACGGCCATGGCCGTGATACCCGCGCTTTTTTTGTCCTACGCGCTGTTCGGGGACCTTTTGTCCGGAAGTTTTTCCCATCCGTCCATCACGGTGGCCGAGTGCATAGAATATATGTATCTGGGCTATGACGGTCTGTTCGGCATTCCTTCGGGCATTTCCGCCACCTACCTCGTACTATTCATCATTTTCGGCTGCATCATGGAAAAGACGGGCGCCGGACAGGTCATCATGGATTTGGCCTGCGCCGTGGCCGGACGCAGCCGCGGCGGTCCCGCCAAGATAGCGGTGATATCCAGCGCGCTTTTCGGCTCCATCAGCGGAGCGGCCGTGGCCAACGTGTATTCCACCGGGGTGTTCACCATCCCGCTCATGAAGAGGCTGGGATACCGGGCGGAATTTGCCGGAGCCGTGGAAGCCGTTTCCTCCACGGGCGGGCAGATTATGCCTCCCGTCATGGGCGCAGCCGCCTTTCTCATGGCGGAATGGCTGGCCATTCCCTACAGCAGCATATGCGTGGCGGCGCTTCTGCCTGCGCTGCTCTATTATCTCGCCGTCATCGCCATGGTTCATCTGGAAGCGGCGCGTACGGGCATGACGGGGCTTGAAGAGCATGAAATTCCGAAGATGGGAGACATCGTGAAGCGGCTTTATCTGCTGCTGCCGCTCGCGGTTCTTACGGTCATGCTTTTCGTGGGCTACTCCGTGTCCCGCTCCGTGCTCTTTTCCATCATCCTTGCCCTCGGGCTCGGCATGCTTTCTCCTTCCACGCGCCTTTCCCCCCGGCAGATTCTCGACACGCTGGCTCTCGGCTGTCAGCGTTCCTGCATGCTGGCCATGGCCACGGCCTCGGCCGGGCTCATTATCGGCGTCGTCACGGAAACGGGCGTCGGCCTTACGCTCACCAGCAACATCGTGGTGTATTTCAAGGACACGCTGCCCCTTGCGCTGGTGTTCATCATGGTGGCCTCGCTCATCATGGGCATGGGCGTTCCCACGGTGGTCGCCTATCTGCTGGTGGCCACGCTGACTGCTCCCATACTCACCAAGCTCGGCGTTTCTCCGCTTCAGGCGCACATGTTCGTGTTCTATTTCGCGGTGATTTCCATGATTACGCCGCCCGTGGCCATGGCTTCGTGGGCCGGTGCGGAAATTGCGGGAGCGGATTTCAACCGGACGGGACTTCAGGCTGTGAAGCTCGGCATCGTGGCGTTCATCATTCCCTTCATGTTCGTGTATGACGACGCTCTGCTGCTTCAGGGCACGTTTTTCCACACCCTTTCGGTGGTGGTGTTCGCCATCATAGGCATCTTCGCCCTGGCCTTCGGTCTGGAGGGGTGGATGATGGGGCCGATTTCGCCGGTGTTCCGCGTGCTGCTGGCTCTTGCGGGCATACTTCTCATAGACCCTTCGTGGCAGACCGACCTTATCGGGGTCGTCACGCTGCTTTGCGTGTTCCTGTATCAGAAGTTCGGCAGGCGCACGGCGGACCGGAAGGCCTGACAAAACATGGCCCTCTGCCCTGAGGCAGGGGGCCTTCAGCAGAAATTGAGGCGGTTATGTCCTTGCATCAGTGTATTTCAACGGAAATTCTCGTCATAGGCTCGGGCGGGGCCGCGCTTCGGGCCGCGCTTGCCGCTCAGGAACAGGGCGCGCAGGTGCTTGTGGTGTCGAAGGGGGTGGCCGGTCGCTGCGGGGTTACGCCCACGGCGCTTACGGGCTATCAGGCCGCTTTCGGCCATGCCGATTCCCGCGACAACCCGGAAGTGCACTTCAGAGATACCATGAAGAACGGCTGCGGCCTGTCCGACCCCGTGCTGGCGCGCATTCTTGCGGAGGAATCTCCGTCTTCCGTCCTGTACCTCGAAGGGCTCGGCGTACGTTTTCAGAAGACGCCGGAGGGCAGGTTCGTACAGAAAAGGCTGGATGAATCCCAGTCCTATCCCCGTTCCGTGCGTATAGGCGATTCGCTCGGGCTGCCCATCATGACGGTGCTTTCCGCCACCGTGCAAAAACGCGGCATACGCATGATGAGCGATATTCTCGTCACCGCGTTGCTTGTCCATGAAGGACGGGTATGCGGAGCCTCGGCCCTGAACATGGTGACGGGCGAGCTGCTGCTGTTTCGTGCCGGGGCCGTCATTCTGGCCACGGGCGGCGCCGCTTCCCTGTACGCGCTCAGCTCCAATCCTCCCGAATCCACGGGCGACGGCTACATGCTGGCCTACCGCGCCGGTGCGCAGCTCATGGATATGGAGTTCTTCCTTTTCCTCGGGCATGCCGTTCTTTATCCGGAATCGGCAAGAGGCGTGCTCTATCCCTTCCAGTACCTGCTGGGGCTGGGGGCACGGCCGTTGTACAACGCCGAAGGGCGCGCCTTCATCAGCGACTACACGCCGGAGGGCGTGACCAATCCTTCCCGCGATTTGTACGCCCGCGCCATACACTGGGAAGTGATGGCCGGAAGGGGAAGCGAGCACGGAGGCGCCTATTTCGACCCCTCGTCCATTCCCGGAGATGTGCTGGAGAGGGAACTGCCTTCGCAGACGAAGTTCCTCCGTTCCCTCGGCGTGGACATGACCCGTCCGCTGGAAGTGGGGGTGGCCGGGCATTTTCTCTGTGGCGGCGTGCGCATGAACGAATGGTGCGCCACCAGCGTGGATGGGCTTTTTGCCGTGGGTGAAGTGGCCGGCGGCGTGCACGGCGGCGCCCGCATCGGCGGCAATGCGCTGGCGGAACTTTTCGTCTTCGGCCGCAGAGGCGGGGAGGCTGCCGCGCATTTCGTCCGGAAACAGGGGATTTGCGCCTGCATGGAAGAGGAGCGTCGGCTTTTTGAGCAGGAACGGGAGAGAATGGAGCGGCTTTTGCGGAAAAAGGACGGTCCCCGTCCCGGAGAGCTCTGCCGGGAACTTCAGGATGCGATGTGGAAGCACGTCAGCGTCATCCGGTCCCGGAGCGGTCTCGAACAGGCGCTGTCACGCATCGGGGCGCTTCGTTCTCAGCTTCCCCTCATGCGTACGGCGGGAAGCTCGAGAGTGTTCAACCTCGACCTCCGGGCCGCGCTGGAGCTGGAGAACATGGTGGAGCTTGCCGGCATCATCGCGGAAGCGGCGCTTCTTCGGGAAGAGAGCCGGGCCGGACATTTTCGTGAGGATTTTCCGGAACAGAGACGGGAGTGGGACTGCAACATTCTTGTGGACAAAGGGGCCGCGGGGCCGTCCTTCAGCCGGAAGGCCGTGGAACCCATGGAGCGGATATGAAGGCGCAGGTTTACGTGGCAAAAAGCGGTGAGGACGGAAAGATGCACTGGGCAGACTACGAGGTGCCGTGCAGCTCTTCCGACAGAGTTTCCCAGGTCTTGCAGTACATCTATGAACACCTTGACGGAGACATTGCCTACAGGCAGTGCTTCTGCAAACGCGGCTCCTGCGGACTGTGCATGATGAAGGTCAACGGCAGGAGCGTGAAGACGTGCATTACGCCGGTCAGTCCCGTCATGTATATCGAGCCTCTGCCCCTGCCCGTAGTGCGCGACCTTGCGGTGTCGTTTCCCGTGAGACCGGAAAAGCCGCAGCCGGAAGCGTCCGCCTGAGCATGATTCGCGTACTGCGCTTAAAAGGAAAGCGCCCCTCACGGGACGCTTTCTTCATAGGCGGTAATCAGTTCTTCAGACTGTGGATGGGAGCCGGGATGCGGCCGCCCAGATTGATGAAGGCGGAAGCGTCGCCGGTGTTCACGGGAATAATCTTGGCCTGACCGAGCAGGCCGCCGAAGATGGCGGTTTCGCCCACGCCCTTGCCGGGCACGGGGATGACGCGCACGGCCGTGGTCTTGGTGTTTATCATGCCGATGGCCATTTCGTCGGCGATGAGGCCGGAAATGGTGGTGGCGGGGGTGTCGCCGGGGATGGCAATCATGTCGAGGCCCACGGAGCAGACGCTGGTCATGGCTTCCAGCTTTTCCATGGTGAGTGCGCCGGAGTTGGCGGCCGCCTCGATGCTGGAGTCTTCGGAAACGGGAATGAACGCGCCGGAAAGGCCGCCCACGTGGGAGGAGGCGAACACGCCGCCCTTTTTCACCGCGTCGTTGAGCATGGCGAGCACGGCCGTGGAGCCGGGAGCGCCGATGGAGGAGAGGCCCACGCTCTGGAAGATTTCGCCCACGGAGTCGCCCACGGCGGGCGTGGGAGCGAGGGAGAGGTCGGCCACGCCGAAGGGCAGGTGCATGCGGTCCGCCACTTCCTTGCCGATGAGTTCGCCCACGCGGGTCACCTTGTAGGCCGTGGACTTGATGACTTCGGCCACGTCGCTGAGGGTGAGGCTTTCATGGGTTTCCTTGGCGCGGTCGATGGCTTTCTTCACCACGCCGGGACCGGAGACGCCGACGTTGATGACCACGTCCGGTTCGCCGATGCCGAGATAGGCGCCGGCCATGAAGGGCACGTCCTGCGGGATGTTGGCGAACACCACGAGCTTGGCGCAGCCTATGCCGTCGCGGTCGCGCGTGGCATCGGCCACCTTGAGAATCTGACGGCCCATGAGGGCCACGGCGTCCATGTTGATGCCGGCCTTGGAGGAGGCCACGTTGATGGAGGAGCACACGCGGTCGGTGGTGGCGAGCGCTTCGGGCAGGGATTCGATGAGCGCGCGGTCGCCGGGCGTCATGCCCTTTTCCACCAGAGCGCCGAAGCCGCCGAGAAAGTCCACGCCGGCTTCCTTGGCCGCTTCATCCAGCATCTGGCAGGCACGCACCATCTGTTCGGCATTGAACCCCGCGCCGACCACGGCCATGGGGCTGATGCTGATGCGCTTGTTGACCACGGGAATGCCGTAGCGGGCGCCCACTTCGTTGCAGTGTTCCACGAGGTGGGCGGCATACTTGGCGATTTTCGCGCGCACCTTGTAGGAGAAGACGTCGAAATCGTGGCTGACGCAGTCGAAAAGGCTGATGCCGAGGGTGACGGTACGAACATCGAGATGTTCGTTGCGGAGCATGTTGATAGTGCTGAGCACTTCGCGTTCGGTAAGCATGGGCAGAATCCGGGTTAGACGATGGGTACGCGGTGAATGGCTTCGAAGATGTCCTGGTGCTGGATGCTGATGGACAGGCCCACGTTGCGGGCCTTGGCCTGAAGCATCTGGCGGAACGCGTTGCGGTTGATGGACAGAGGCAGGGCCACTTCGAAGACGAGGACGCATTCGTTGGTCTCTTCACCGAGGCGGATGGCCTTGAGGTTTTCGATGTTCACCTTCTGCTCGGCGAAGACGCCGGATATCATGGCGATGATTTCAGGCTGGTCCGAGCCGTTCACCGTGACGACGAAGGGTTCGGTTTCCTCGCCGCTGGAGAAGGTGGAGGTCTCGAAGGTGCGGGCGGACACGGTGAGGTCCATGTTGCGGGCCTCGAGGTTGAGGCTCACCACGCGCTGTATGTCCTCCTCGGTCACGCCTTCGGGGGCGGACACAATGAAGATGGAGGCGAACTGACCTTTGAGGATGGTCTGGCTCAGTTCTTCAATGTTGCATTTTTCCTTGGAAAGGGCGCTGGAAATGGCATAGACCACGCCCGGGCAGTCGCGCCCGATGACAGAAATGACAATGTGGTTCACGGTCGCCTCGATGGCAAGAAGGTTGCTGCCCGGCACGGAAAGCGCGCGTGGGGCGTAATCGCGGGAAATGCTGAAAGGATAGACGGGAAGGGCAAGGGGCGTCAAGCTCTGTTTGCCGGCCGTTTTTTTCAAAGATGTAAAAGCTGAAGGTTCCCTTCTTCGGGAAAGGCGGGGTCAGCGTCTTGACTGGGAGCGGCGCCACTGCCATGGGGGCGTGGGCTTCTTGTCCTTCCACAGGCCGAGGTTCTGTTTGCGGGCCATGGCTTCTTCCACCTTCCAGGTCTTGCAGATGTCGCTGGTGCAGAAGTAGTCATAGACCCAGGCCATGCCCGCCTGAACCTGACGCTGGTTGACGGAGCGCTCGTCGATGACGTTGTTGCTGCAGAGATAGACGATGGCCACGGAGCGTTTGTAGTTGTCCTTGTACAGCGTTTTCAGGCGCAGGGTTTTGCCTTCCAGAAGTTCACGGAGGTGCTCGCGGGATTCCTTGCCGAAGCGCTGTTTGCTTTCCGGGGCGTCCACGCCGTAGAGACGTACCTTGACGCTTTTGTTTTTCTCGTCCCTGAGCTCGAAGCTGTCGCCGTCCGAAACGCGGACAAGGCGGTAGTTCTGCGCGGAGACGGCGGCTGCGCGCTCTTTATCCGCGGCGGAACTCTTCCCGGCCGTTGAGCCTTGTCCCGTCGCGGAAGCCGTTTTCTTCTGAGCGGAAGGAGCGGGAGCCTTTTCCTTTACCGTCTCCGTCTGCTTCTGGGGCGTGGAGACGGAAGGGGCGGGGCGGTTCACGCTGCCCACATAGGCCGCCGTCATGAGCAGTACGCAGAGAACGGCGGCTTCCAGTCCGTAGCGTACGGGGCCCCTACTTTTGCGGGGAGAGGCTTTTCTGCGTTTTTTCATGAGGCGGACGCTTCTGCGGCAAAGGGCAGGAGTTCTTCCAGCATCGAGGCTATGCCGGAAACGTTGAGTCCCACATCGGCACGGAGACGGCGCTGCGGTCCGTGGGGAAGGAAGCGGTCGGGCAGGCCCATGCGGCGGATTTTCAGATGTCCCAGCATGTCATGGTCGGCCAGAAGTTCCAGCACGGCGGAGGAGAAGCCTCCCATCATGCTGTTTTCCTCCACCAGCAGAAGGGCGTCGTTTTCCGCGGCCAGGGCGAGAATCTGTTCTTCCGGAAGGGGCTTGACCCAGCAGGCGTCGAACACGGAAGCGAGGCGGGAGCTTTTTTCCGCCACCAGCAGGGCGGCTTCCGCACAGGGAACGACCCGCTGTCCCGCGGCCATGATGCATACGCGCGCATTGCCGCGCAGCACCAGCTCTCCGCGTCCCGGCAGAGGATAGTCGCCGTCGTGCGTTTCAATGGCGTCGGCAAAGCTCATGTGCGAGGCATCGAGCCTGCGGCCGGAGCCTCGCGGGTAGCGGAGAGCCACGGGACTGTTCATGGACACGGCCAGCGAAAGGGCGCTGCGCAGGGCGGCTTCGTCGCGGGGCGCGGCGAGGGACAGGTTCGGCACGGCGCGCAGCCATGAAAGGTCGAAGGCTCCGTGATGGGTCGGCCCGTCTTCCCCCACGAGTCCGGCGCGGTCGAGGCAGAGCGTCACGGGAAGGTTCTGCAGGCAGACGTCGTGGACAATCTGGTCGTAGGCGCGCTGCATGAATGTGGAGTAGATGGCCACCACGGGGTGATAGCCGCGCGCGGCCAGTCCCGCAGCGAAGGTGACGGCGTGCTCTTCGCAGATGCCCACGTCCGCAAAGCGGTCCGGGAAGAGCTCGCGGAAGTCCTGAAGACCGGTGCCGTCGGGCATGGCCGCCGTGATGGCGAAAATACGAGGATTCGTTTCGGCGAGGGCGCAGAGCGCTTCACCGAAGGCCTTGCTGAAGCCCGGACCGGAAGGTTTCCAGCCTTCGGGCTGGGGAGGCGTGCTTATTTCGTCGGCCACGGAAGCGGAAATGCCGTGAAAATGCGAGGGGTCGTGTTCGGCCGGGGCGTAGCCCTTGCCCTTGCGCGTGCGGATGTGCAGCAACACGGGCATGTCGAGCTTCTTGGCGGCTTCGAGATGGCGTTCGAGCTGGGCGATGTCGTGCCCGTTGATGGGGCCTATGTAGTTGAACTGGAAGGCCTCGAACAGCATGCCCGGCGTGAAGAAGGACTTGAAGCTGAGTTCGCCTTTGCGGATGATGTCCACGATGCTTTCGCCCTTGGGAAGGCGGGAGAGAACGCGCGCCACATGCTGCTTGATGTGCATGACGGTGCTGTGCGAGAGGTTGCGGCTCAGAAAGCGGGAAAGCGCGCCCGTGTTCTCGGAAATGGACATTTTGTTGTCGTTGAGGATGACGATGAGCCTTTTGCCCATGCCGCCCGCCTGATTCAGCGCTTCCAGCGCCATGCCGCCGCCGAGGGCGCCGTCGCCGATGACGGCGACCACGTGTTCCGTCCCCCCGCGGAGGTCTCGGGCCGTGGCCATGCCGAGGGCCGCGGAGATGGAGGTGGAGGCGTGGCCTACGCCGAAGTGGTCGTAAGGGCTTTCGGAGCGGTTGGGAAAGCCGGAAATGCCGCCGTAGCGCCGCAGGGTGTCGAACCTTTCCGCCCGGCCCGTGAGCAGTTTCCAAGGATAGGTCTGATGGCCCACGTCCCAGACGATGGGGTCGCGCGCCGGGTCGAAGCAGGAGAGCAGCGCGATGGTGAGTTCCACCACCCCTAGAGAGGGCGCCAGATGTCCGCCGTTTTTCGTGACCACCCGGATGATGGTGTCGCGCAGCTCCTGCGCCAGCGCCAGCTTGAGCGGAAGGGAAAGCCCGGGAATGTCACCGGGAAGGTTCAGGCTGGAGAGCAGCGGCGTATCGGACATGGGAACTCTTTGGGAAATTAGTGGGTGCGGTTGACAAGTTTGCGGGACGTTTCACGGAGAAAGTCGGCGTCGGGTCCGGAGAAGACGCCGTCCAGGGCCTTTTCGGCGGCAAGGCAGTGCAGTCTTGCCTGTTCGCGCGCCCCTTCGAGACCGAGAAGAGAAGGCCAGGTCGCCTTGGCGCTTTCTTCATCGTGCCTCACTTCCTTGCCCACCGTGGCTTCATCGCCGACGACATCGAGTATATCATCGGTGATTTGAAAGGCAATGCCCAATTCACTGCCGTAACGGCGTGCCGCATCTCTCTGCGTTTTCGTGGCTCCGGCCAGCAGCGCACCGCATTCGCAGGCGTTGAAGAGCAGAGCTCCCGTCTTTTTTGCATTGAGAATGCGGAGCTCTTCCATGGACAGTTTCTTGCCTTCGCCCAGCAAATCCAGCATCTGACCGCCGACCATGCCGCAGGCTCCCGCAGCGTCGGCCGTGAGACGAATGGCCTCCAGCAGCCTTTCCGCCGGAACGTCGGCGCGGGCCATGTGGCCGAAGGCGTCGGTGAGCAGGGCGTCGCCGGCCAGAATGGCCGTGGCCTCGTCGAAGGCCTTGTGGCAGGTGGGGCAGCCGCGGCGCAAGTCGTCGTCATCCATGGCGGGCAAGTCGTCATGAATGAGCGAATTGGTGTGAATCATCTCAAGGCCTGCGGCAAAGGGCAGGATGGCGCGGGTCACCTCGTCCGCAGCGTCTTTGGCGCAGGCTCTGGCCACGGACAGGCAGAGCACGGGACGCAGGCGCTTGCCTCCGGCCAGAAGGCTGTAGCGCATGGCCTCGGAAAGTCTGGAGGGGATGTCTCCGTCAAGGAAGGCGGAGGAAAGGTACTGCTCCACGCTGCGGAGAAGTTCTGCGGACATGTTCACTCCTTGGGATGCGGCCGCCCGGGCCTGAAAGGGAGGAAGAAAAGGACCGCTTCCGGCGTTATTCTTCGTCCAGATTCTTTTCTTCAAAACGTTCCGTACCCGTTTCGGTACAGAGCCTTATGTCATGACGGGCCTTTTCCAGCTGCTCGCGGCAGGCGGCGGCGTGCGCCAGGCCTTCCTTGTACAGGGCCACGCTCTCTTCCAGCGGGCTGTTTCCGCTCTCCAGGGCGGAAACGATGGTCTGAAGCCGGGCCAGCCGTTCTTCAAAGGTGGGTTCTTTCTTTTTCATCGTGGGCTCCGTGGCGTTTTTGCCGTGGGCTGACTGTCGAAAATGCTGCGGGAGGGGCCGCCCACAATCTGCGGCGGGTCATTGAGCAGCGGCATGGCATCCACGGCCACGCCCTGAACGAGCAGGCCGAAGTGCAGATGCGGACCCGTGACGCGGCCCGTGGAGCCGGAACGTCCTATGACCTCTCCCTTTCTTACGCTCTGTCCTGCCGTGACGTCAAAGGAGGAAAGATGCGCATAGGTGCTTATGACGCCCTGACCGTGGTCGATATGGACCATGTTCCCGCCAAAGTACTGCGGTTCGGCCAGAACCACGGTGCCGTCGGCCGCGGCCACGACCTTTGCGCCTTCGGGACTGCGCATGTCCGTCCCCTTGTGCGGGGCGCGGGGCTTGCCGTTGAACACCCGGCGGCCGCCGAAGGGACTGGTGACGCCTCCCGGAACGGGGCGCTGCAGCGGCAGCGTCCATGCCTTTTCCGTGCGCAGGGCGAGGGCTTCACGGGAACGCTTCGAGTCGCGGTTTATCTGTGCCATGACTTCGCGGGGCGGCTCGACATACTTGGGAGCCACTTTCAGGATGCTTTCCGGCCACGGCACGGCGACGGAGGAAATGACGAAAGCTCTGTCCACGCCGCCCGTGGACAGGGAAAGCGTATGTTTTCCCCTGGCGTCCATGGGCATGGCCAGCAGAATTTCCGCCTTCCACACCTTCTCGCCCGGTTTCTGCGCAGCCGGAATGAGGAGCGTCTCGCCGCGCCAGCGGACGCGCACGTCAAAAGGAGCGCCGTCGGTCACGGAAACGGGAAAGGCATGGCCCTGACTGACGCGCGGCGGAACAAGGCATTCCGCGGCCGGAGAGGGGATGGGCAGGCAGAGAATGGCGACAAGAAGCAGGGCGAGGCGTTTCATGAGGGGTTCCTTGCGGAGCGTCCCGGCGGAAGGGGCGGGGTTTCGCCTTCGGGAAGAGGCTCCACCTCGGTGACGGTACCGCGAATGCGTCCGTCGGCCATGAGAACGGAAAAGGCCCGTCCCGGAGCGGTCTGTGAGGCGGAGCGCAGAAGGTTCCCTTCTTCGTCGCAGGCCATGGCGTAGCCGCGGCGTATGGGCTCGAAGGGGTCAAGGCTCTGAAGACGGGTTTCGAGGCGGGAAAGTTCCCTTTCCTGCGCCATGGTGAGCGTGCGCCCGAGAGAAAGAAGCGGGGCGGCGGCGCGCTCTGCGGCGCTTTCCGCCCGTTGCAGGCAGGTTTCTCCCGCGCCGGAAAGACGAAGGGCGAGGCTTTCCGTCCGGCGGGCCTTTTCGGCCAGAGAAGCTTCGAGGGCCGTATTCATGCGCCGTACGGCATGGTGCAGGCGTTCTTCCTGCAGGCGCAGCCTTTCCAGCGGAGAAAGCAGGGCAAGAGCCCGCCCGGCATGGGCAAGGCGCATGGCAAGGTCGTTCAGACGGCGGGCAAGGGCGTTTTGCAGGGCCGTTTCCAGGCCGTCCACGTGCTGGGCGAACACGTGACGCTCCTGCCACAGAAGCTGGGCGGCATGGCTGGGAGTGGCCGCGGCGTAGTCGGCCGCGAAATCGGTGATGCTGTGGTCTATTTCATGGCCTATGCCCGTCAGCACGGGAACGGGACAGCGGCGGACGGCGCGGGCCACGCGCTCGTCGTTGAAGGCCCACAGGTCCTGAACGGAGCCGCCCCCGCGTATGAGCACGACGACTTCGGCCCATGCGTCGCGTCCGGCGCGCTCAAGCGCCTCCACGATGCGGGGCGGCGCTTCCTCACCCTGCACGGGTACGGGGTAAATGCGTATTTCGGCCCCGAGGCCTCTGCCGCCGCTTATGCGGATGAAGTCACGTATGGCGGCGCCGGTGGGCGCGGTGATGACGGCCACGCGGCGCGGCTCCCTGGGGAGAGGCCTTTTTTTCTCGGGGTCGAACAGGCCCTCGGCGGCGAGCCTGCGCTTGAGGGCCTCGAATTCCTGGTGCCACAGCCCGAGCCCCGCGGCCTGGGCAAGTTCGACAATCATCTGGTACTGGCCGCGTGCGCCGTAAACGGTGAGGCGTCCGGCACAGATGACGGTCTGCCCGTTTTCCATGCGGCTGGCGAGACTGGGACGGGGGCCGTCCTCCCACACTTCACCGGTGAGAGGGTCGAAATGTTCGTCCTTCTGCTGCCCCCTGAACCAGACGCAGTTCAGAAGGCAGTCGTTTTCCTTCAGGGAAAAATAGACATGCCCGGAGGAAGGGCGGGAAAGGTTGGTCACCTCGCCCTGCACCCACAGGTACGGAAAACGGTTTTCCACGGCCTGCCGCAGATGTTCCGTCACCTGTCGTACGCTGAGAATGGCGTCCATGTGGGGAGCCTCCGGAAAGAACGTTTTCCGGCACTTTCAGGCCGGAGAGCCGCGGACGGAAGGGCCGAAGAACCGCGGCGGGAGACGAAGCGGGCGGCTCTTCCGCAGAAGGCCGCCCGAAATTCCCGGAGCGGGAGCCCCGCTCCGGGAAAGAACGGCGTTATCGCTTCCAGCACTCCATGACGGACTGGTACCAGGCGGGGAAGGCCTGTTCGAACTCGTCCGCGGGCAGGGTGGACTTTTCGCCGGTGCGGCGGTTTTTCACTTCCACGACGCCCTGGGCAAGGCCCTTGCCGCCCACGGTAATCTGCACGGGCAGACCGATGAGGTCGGCGTCCTTGAACTTCACGCCCGGGCGCTCTTCGCGGTCGTCGTACAGCGTTTCCATGCCCTGCGCGGTAAGGAAGGCGTCGATGGCGTCGCACTTTGCGGCCACGTCGGCGTTCTTCGGGTCGAGGCAGACGATGTGCGCGTCGAACGGAGCGAGCTGGGGCGGGAACATGATGCCGTGCTCGTCGAAGTTCTGCTCGATGCAGGCGGCCACCACGCGGGAGACGCCGATGCCGTAGCAGCCCATAATCATGAGCTGTTCCTTGCCGTTTTCGTCAAGGAACACGGCGTGCAGCGCTTCGCTGTACTTGGTGCCGAGCTTGAAGATGTGGCCGACCTCGATGCCGCGCTTGATTTCCAGCGGATGTCCGCAGCAGGGGCAGGGGTCTCCGGCCACGGCATTGCGAAGGTCCGCCCACTCCACGGGCAGCGTGACGTCCCTTATGAGACTCACGTGGCGCACATGGGCGTCGGCCTTGTTGGCCCCGGCAATCCAGTCGTTGCCGGCCATGAGTTCCTTGTCGGCGTAAATCTTTTCCACGCCCTTGAGGCCCACGGGGCCGGCGAAGCCCACGGGCGCTCCGGTCATGGCAAGCACTTCCTCGGGCGTCGCGAAACGGATTTCGTCGGCGTCGATGAGGTGGGCCAGCTTGATTTCGTTGAGTTCGCGGTCGCCGCGCAGCAGCACGGCCACGTTCTTGCCGTCGGCCACGAAAAGCAGGGTCTTCACGAGCTTGTCGGCGGGAACGCCGAGGAAGGCGCACAGCTCTTCGATGGTGTGCTGGTCGGGAGTGCTGATTTCCTCCATGGCGGGACAGGGCGTTTCATCCTGCGTGAACGCCGTGTTGATGGGCGCGCGTTCCACGTTGGCCGCCCAGGTGCATGCCGGCCAGTTGGTGCAGGCGGTGATGGAGTCCTCGCCGGTTTCGGCGAGCACCATGAATTCGTGGGAGAAGTTGCCGCCGATGGCGCCGGAGTCCGCTTCCACGGGACGGAAATCCAAGCCCATGCTGGTGAAGATTTTGTGGTAGGCGTCCTTCATGGAGGCGTAGCTCGCGTTGGCGGCTTCGTCGTTCACGTCGAAGGAATAGCCGTCCTTCATGAGGAATTCACGGCCGCGCATGAGGCCGAAGCGGGGACGCACTTCGTCGCGGAACTTGGTCTGAATCTGGTACACGTTCAGGGGCAGCTGGCGGTAGGACTTCACTTCGCCGCGCAGCAGGTCGGTCATGACTTCCTCGTGGGTGGGGCCGAGGCAGTAGTCGCGGTCGTGCCTGTCCTTGAAGCGCAGAAGCTCCTTGCCGTACTTCTTCCAGCGGCCGGATTCCTGCCACAGTTCGGCGGGCTGCACCATGGGCAGCAGCACTTCGATGGCGCCGGCGGCGTTCATTTCACGCCGGACGATGTCTTTGGCCTTTTCCAGCGTGCGCAGGCCCATGGGCAGCCAGGTGTAGATCCCGCTCGTGGGCTTGCCTATCATGCCAGCGCGCACAAGCAGCTTGTGGCTGACCACTTCGGCGTCGGCGGGTGCTTCCTTCAGGGTGGGGATGTAGTAACGGCTCCAGCGCATAGAGAGTCCTTCAGTTTTCAGAGGTAAGAAGGTTTTCGAGTTCTTCAAGAAAGGCCGCAAGCAGCGCCTCCTGTCCGTTGACGGAGCGGAGAACCTGTCCCTTGCGGAAAATGACGCCCCTGTCGCGCCCGCCGGCAAGCCCGATGTCGGCTTCGCGGGCCTCTCCCGGCCCGTTCACCACGCAGCCCATGACGGCAATCTTGAGGCGGCTTGCCGCGGCGGCGGGGTGGGACTGCACGTCCTCTTCCACCTTTTCGGCCATGCCGATGGGGTCGATTTCCGTGCGGCCGCAGGGGGGGCAGGAAACGATTTCCGGGCCGCGGCTTCGAAGGCCCACGGCTCGCAGTATTTCCCATGCCACGGCCACTTCCCGTACGGGGTCGGCCGTGAGAGAGACGCGTATGGTATCGCCTATGCCTTCAAAAAGCAAAAGGCCGAGTCCCACCGAGGATTTTACGGTGCCGCGCATGGGCGTGCCCGCTTCGGTCACGCCGAGGTGCAGCGGGTAGTCGGCGCGGGAGGCCATGAGCCTGTAGGCGGCTATGGTGTCCGCCACGGAGGAGGACTTGAGCGAGACCTTGATGTCGTAGAAGCCGCGCTTTTCCAGCATGCGCACGTGCGAGAGCGCGCTTTCCACCAGAGCTTCGGGCGTGGGGCCTCCGTAGCGCTCCAGAAGCTCCTTTTCCACGGAGCCGCTGTTCACGCCCACGCGGATGATGGCTCCGTTGGCCCTGGCCGCCGCGGCCAGCGTATCCACAGGGCCTTCGCCGCCGATGTTGCCGGGATTGATGCGGAGGCCTCTGAGCCCGGCGTCCAGAGCGGCGACGGCGAGACGGTAGTCGAAATGGATGTCGGCCACGAGCGGCACGGGGGAGTGCGCGGCAATGGTTTTGAGCGCGGCGGCCGCCTTTTCGTCGGGCACGGCGAGGCGCACGATTTCGCAGCCTGCGTCGGCGAGCCTTCCTATCTGCTCCAGCGTGGCGGAGGCGTCGCGCGTGTCGGTGTTGGTCATGCTCTGCACGACGACGGGAGCGCCGCCGCCTATGCGCACGTTGCCGAGGCGAAGCTGTCTTGTGGTGTTTCTGTGGGGAATCATGCTTTCTCCTTGAAGCTGCGCAGGTGACGCAACGCATCCCAGGTGTAGATGGCAAGGGCCAGCCAGATGACGGGGAAGGATATCATGTCCGAAGGCTTCATGCTTTCGCCGAGCACGGTGATGGCCAGAATGAAGGAGATGGAAGGACTTACGTACTGGAGAATGCCTATGGTGGCCAGCGTGACGTGACGGGCGGCATAGCCGAAGAGCAGCAGGGGCAGCCCCGTGAAGGCGATGGTGCAGATGAGCAGCACGGGCCGCAGGGGGCCGTACCCCACGATGCCGAAGCCCTCTTCGGTGAGGCCCAGCCAGAGCATGGCCGCAGGCATGAGCATGAGAGCCTGCACGAAGAGGCTCGGCGCGGCGTCCATGCGCAGTGTTTTCTGCACGTAGCCGTACACGGCGAAGGTGAAGGCCAGAATGAGGCCTATCCACGGGATGCGGCCGTAGGCGACGATGCTGGCCGTCACGCCGAGAAAGGCCAGCAGGAGGGAAACAGCCTGGGGCCGGGAGAGCTTTTCGCCCAGAAGCATGCGGCCCATGAGCACGTTGAGCAGCGGCGTGATGAAGTATCCGAGGGAGGATTCCACAATCTGCCCGGTGGTGACGGCGAAAAGATAGATGCTCCAGTTGCTGCCGAGCAGCAGGGCCGCCGCGAACAGGGAGAGCAAGGTGCGCCGGTTCTGCAGGGCCGCCTTCACGTCGTGCATGTGCCCGCGCGCCAGCAGCACGAGGCCGAGGAAGGCCACCGTCCATATCATGCGGTGCGCCATGATGGAAATGGGGCTCAGGCCGGAAAGCAGCGGCCAGAACAGCACGGCGAAGCCCCAGAAGAGATGTGCGGTGAGGCCGGCGGCGGTTCCCACGCAGGAGCCGGAACATTCGTGGGTATGGAAGGGAGAGGAGAGATGCATCATGGAGCTGAAAAGCGGCTTCTGCCGAGGGCGTCAAAACCGCGAGCCTGCAAGGGCGGGAGCTTTGCTGCCTGGCCTGGGAGAAACGGGCGGTGAAAAACTGCGTCGTATCGGAAATGGTTGCGGAAGGCGCGGGAGGGGAGTTTCCCGGCTCCTGTCCGGGCAGCCGGAAACACGCAAGAGCGTTCTAACCGGCAGTCCGCCCTTCCGTCGGATGATGGAAGAGCGGACTGCGCATGAAGAAAGAGGAAGAGCCTCGTTCCGGTGAGGGACGGTCGGGCGGGAAGCGCCCTGAGCCTCAGCGGTTGAAGGAACGGGCGTACAGCTCCACGATGGCCCTGCGGCCGTTGGCTTCAAGGAAGCGGGTGCCGGTGGCGGTGAAGCGGGAATGCTTGATGATGGGCTCGTCCTTCTTGACCCATTCGTCGTTTATCCAGCGGAACCAGGCGTCGCGCTTCTGGTCGAAGACGAGCAGAGGCTTGTTGCACAGCTTGGCGAATTCGGCGCCCCAGCCGGTGCCGCCCTTGACGGTCTTGTCTTCCTGGATTTCACCGACGACGAGCACTTCGCTGCCGCTGCTCACCTGCCAGCAGATGGACTGGAGGACCTTGCGGAACAGAGGAGCGCGGGTGTACTCGCGGCCCATCAGACGGGAAACATACGTCATGCTGACGTCCTTGAGCGCCAGTTCGTCCTGAGTGAGCACGCGAACGCCGCGGGTACGCTCTATCTGATGGCCCTCAAAGCTGTAGTTGACTTCTTCGATGCCCCAGGCTTCGGCCTGGGCCCCAAAGAACTGCTCCGCGCCGGCTGCGCCGCCGCTGAAGAGAACGCACTGTTTCGGATCAAGCATCTGGTCCTCCCAGAATAGATAATGTTGCAGAAAAGGGTAAATATCTCTTTTCCCGGAATCAGTACTCGGGCTCGACGCGACGCGAGCCGTCAGGCCCGACGACGATGCGGACGCGCTGACCGGGGGTGATGTAGGGGTCTCGTCCCTGTACGATGACTTCTTCACTGCCGTTGTCGTACCGGACGGTAATCTGCAGGCCCGTCTGACGGGAAGCGAGGTCTCCAGCGCCTGCGCCGGCCGCGCCGCCGAGAAGGGCGCCGCCCACGGTGGCCAGAGTCTGCCCGGAACCGCTGCCGATGGTGCTGCCGATGACGCCGCCCGCCACGGCGCCGATGACGGCTCCGATGGTCTGCCTGGAACTGGAATTGCTGTTGATGTTCACTTCCTGCACGTTGGTGGCGGTGGCGCGATAGACGCTGTAGGACTGACGGGCCTCACCGGCGTTGTAGTCGTAACCACCCACGTGGGGGCCGCAGCCCGAAATTGCGGGAAGGGCAAACGCCACGGTCGCGGCCAGAATCAGTGCCGCCGGCTTACGAAAGTACATACAAGCCTCCTGCATGGGCAGAATGGAAATAAAAGTGCTTCCATCATAACCAGCTTGCAGGGAATGTCCAGTTAAGATGAAGCTCCGTCCGGTCCGGGAAGGGGCGTTTCGTCAATATTGCCGGGGCTTCGGCAGGAACGCACCGCACCTGTTAAACGAAAAGCCCCGGAAGAACCGGGGCATGGATTGCCGGAAAAGGCTGCCCGAAAGGCAGGGCCTTCGGGCTTTTGCCGACAGCACGGTCCGCCTTGTGGGCGGATGACGCGAAAAACGCTTCTTCCGTGGTGCCGGGATATTGCGGGAGACTAGTAGCGGGGACGGGGAGCGCGGGGCTTCGCTTCGTTCACACGCAGGGTACGACCGCCGAAGCTGGAGTTGTCCAGCGCTTCGATGGCGGCGGCAGCAGCGGGATCTTCCATTTCAACAAAACCAAAACCACGGGCGCGCCCGGTTTCACGGTCGTTCACCAGCTTTACGGAGAGCACGTTGCCGTAGGGGGCAAAAAGGTTCTGAACCTGCTCTTCGGTGGCGGACCAGGGAAGATTCCCGACATAAATAGACTTGGCCATGAGAAAAACCTCACACAAAAGAAATCTGAAACCCACACCCTGCAGCGGCAAACCGATTGCCCAGAGTGTCTCTCCTGTCTATCAGCTATGCCCCATCGGGAAAGGCAAGTCAATGCGTATTTGGTATTTTTTTCTCATTCAAAATGAAGGTAAAATATTTTAATGAACTATTTCAATGGAATGTAAAGTGAAAAACATGGATGCCAGAAAAAACGGTCAGAGCTCAAGATAAAATAATATCAATAATATGGAAACGGATTTTCCGGCATGTGCGCTTGTTCTCTCTTCGGTGCGCCCGGTCCCGGGGACTGATGAGGACATGCGGGGCGTTCGTCATTTTCCGTTTTGGGGAGCCTCCCATCCGAAGGACGTCGCCCGCGTGGCGGAGGAGGTAGGCATGGCATGGAGCCATCAAGCTCCTGCAGAGAGTCGCCCGCTCGGGCGAAGGGGCGTACCGTAGTCGAATCCTCCGGTGCCGGGCGGCATCGGAGGATTCGACGCGGGAGATTCTTCAGGCCTGTCTGCGCTTGAAGAGCTTTTCCATGTCGGCTTTTTCCAGCGTCACGGCGCAGGGTCTGCCGTGAGGGCAGAAGTCGGGCTCTTCTGTGCGCAGCCACTGCTGCACGAGGTGCAGGGCGTCTTCCGGCGTAAGGTGCTGTCCTGCACGTATGGCCGTGGCGCAGGCGTGGTGTATCCACCTGTCCTCAAGGTCGTCCACGCGGCCGGAAAGGGCTTCGCGCAGGAAGGCGGAAGCCTCGGAACGGTCCATTTCCGGCGGCATGGACTCCACGCGGCAGAGATTGCCCCGCAGAGACGTTTCAAACCCGAGACGGGTGAGCGTTTCGCGAATGTCCATGAGGCGTTCCGTTTCCGCCGGATGCAGGGTGAGCTCCAGCGGTACGAGCAGCGGCTGAGCCATGCCGCGCGAGCCGTTGGCCCGGAACTTTTCGTAGAAGATGCGCTCGTGCATGGCGTGCTGGTCGAGCAGAAGCAGGGTTTCGTCGTTCTGCGAAAGCACAAGATAGGTTCTGGCCACCTGACCGAGGTAGCGGAACCCCTGCAGGGGCGAAGGCGCGGGAGCCGTGTCCTTCTTTTCCTGCTCCGGCATGTCGGGCAGGGGCAGGGGGGGCGCCGGGCGTGCCGCTTTTACGGGAGCGGCGGAGGCGGAGTCCGAAGGGACGGTCTCCTTGGCGGGCGCCTTCTCTGTCATCGGGGGAAAAACGGACAGGGCGGGGTCGGGCCTGGGCGTCGTGTCCGCGCGGGAGACGGGCGTCTTTTCCGTCTCTCTGTTCGGGAATCGGGAAGGAGACAGGCCGGAGAAGAAGTCCCTGTCCGGCATGCTCGATTCCCACAGGCCTGCGCCGCGATGGGACGTTTCCTCTGCGGGCATGGCCGGTGCGCTCTGCTTTTTGGGCATGATGCGCACGGCGTCGGCTTCGCCCCAGAAGCCCAGCGGCCGGGCCGGCCTTGTGCTTTCCGCCGGTGCGCCCGTGTTCTCCTGCACGTTTTCCCTTTCGGCAAAGCGGCCGGAAGCGAGCGGCACGCCCGCGAGCGCGCTGCCTGCGGCGCGCAGCACCGCGGAAAACACGGTCTGCTCGTCACGGAAGCGCACTTCGTTCTTGGCGGGGTGCACGTTCACGTCCACTTCCTGGGGCGACAGCTCGAGGAAGAGGACGGTCTGCGGATAGTCGCGGCTGGTGAGGCGGCCCTGATAGGCCTGACGCACGGCGCGCATGAGCAGACGGTCGTTCACGGCGCGGCCGTTCACGTAGAAGAGCATGCGGTCGCCGCGCGGCTGCGAGGAGCGCGGGTCGGAGGTGAGGCCGTGAAGGTGCATTCCCGAGACCGTGATGTCGAAGGGGCGCAGGGCGTCCACAATGGCGGGCGGCCAGAGCGTGCCCATGCGGCGGGCGAGGGTCTGTCCCGCTTCGAAACGGAGAAGTTCTCTGGAACCCGCCTTGAGAATGAAGCTCACGTCCGTTCTGGCGAGGGCCAGCCTGGTGAAGAGCTCCTGCGTCTTCTTCTGCTCCGTGGCCGGGCTTTTCAGAAACTTCAGGCGCGCGGGAATGTTGGAAAAAAGCTCCGACACCTCCACCAGCGTGCCCCTGTTCAGGGCCGCCGGCATGACGGGCTTCATGGAGCCGTAGAGCACCTCTATGCAGGCCGCTTCACCTGTGGAGCCGTCTTCCTTCTGCGGGGCGGAAATCATGCGGAAGCGGGAAACCGAGGCGATGCTAGGCAGGGCTTCGCCGCGGAAACCGTAGGAGCGGATGTTCTGCAAATCGTCGATTTCCGCAATCTTGCTGGTGGCATGCCGGGTGACGGCAAGCGCGAGCTGGTCGGCGTCTATGCCCCGGCCGTCGTCGGTGACGCGAATGAGCGTCTGCCCTCCGTTTTCCAGTTCGACGAGCACGTTCGAGGCTCCGGCGTCAAGGCTGTTTTCCACAAGTTCCTTGACGACGCTGGCCGGTCGTTCCACCACTTCGCCTGCGGCAATCTGGTTGGAAAGCTCCGGAGGAAGCAGGCGTATGGTCTTTTGAGGAGAAGCGTCCATAGAAACAGCGTCCTTTGCGGTTTGAAATCTGCCCGAGCCATGCGGTGACGCCATGTTCCCTCCGGTGGCGGCGTGCGGGGAACATGGAAGGGCCCGCTTCAGGGCAGGACGTGGCGGCGCGGCAGCACGTATGTCCGTATTTTCGGGGGAATCGTCAGGAAGTCAAGAGACGGGGCGGCGGGGCTGTCGTCCTTTCAGGAACGTTTTTTCGGCGAGTTTCCGCCGAGGCGCAGCATGCGGAAGTACAGCTCTCTGCCTACCCATGCGTCGGTGGCGGCGTATTTGATTTGCTGCGGAGTGAGTTCGCGGTTTTCCCAGTTGGAGCACTGGGCGCTTTTGCTGATGCGGAAGCCCATGAGGTTGGCGGCAAGGGTGCGCAGCCCCTGAGCCTGTATGCCCCGGGCCCGGGCCATGCCGGCAAGGTCCACGACGCCGTCGGCCTCGAAGGGATGGATGCGGGCAAGGGCCTTCATGTCGTCGTGTATGGCAACGCCCACCTTGAGCACGGAGGGCGAGGAGAGCAGGGCGGCGATGTCGTCGCAGAAGGCGATGTGCGTGAGTTGGATGAGATACACCGTTTCCGCCGTGGCAAGCTGAATGAGCGCGGGGCGGCAGGTCTTGCCCTTGGTGAAGGTGGGCCTTGTTTCGGTATCGAAGCCGAGCACCGTTTCCTGCCAGAGGTCTTCCAGCGCCGCGGCGAGGCCTGCTTCATCCTGTACGAGCACGATGGGGCCTTCCCATGCCTGAATGGGCAGAAGGTTGATTTCCTCCTTGCTCAGGCACGGCTGAAGAACGGCAGGGGAAAGAGACTGTCGTTTCTGCGGGGTACGGGAGGAGCGTGACGCGGTATTGGCAGACATGGAGTATAACCTTGCCGTCAAGCAGTATCATGGAAAGGCCTGGCGGGCAAGATGCGGGGACGGGAAGGGCTGGCGGCGCTCCGTTCGGCTTTTTAAAGCAATGACCCGGCGGAAAAGTCCGCCGGGCCGGTACATGATGAAAAAGGATGCGGAGAGGCTACTTGCCGATGCAGAACGAGTCGAAGATGGCGTTGAGCGTTTCTTCCGTGCTGTTCAGGCCGGTGATGTCGGCAAGATGGGCGCAGGCCGTTTCCAGGTGGATGCTGCAGAGGTCCGGCGGCACGAAGAGCGCGATGGCCTTCTCAAGTTCCTCCAGCGCTTCCAGCGCCTTGCGAAGCTGAGTCGCCTGACGGATGTTCGGGGCGATGTCCCCTTCCGCCGGAGCGTCGTCCTGAAGGCAGAGCTCGCGCACGGCCGCGCACAGCTCGTCGATGCCCGTACCTTTTCGGGCGGAAACGGGCAGCAGGCGTGCTCCGTGGAAGCGTGCGACGCCTTCGGGCAGGGGGGCGAGGTCGGCCTTGTTCCACACGGCAAGGCAGCGCTGCGGGCCGAGCTCCTCGAGAAGAGCCTTTTCCGCTTCAAACGCGGAAAGAGAGGCGTCGCCGCAGGCGCGCGTGCCGTCCAGCACCAGAAGAACGCAGCGGGCGTTTGCCGCAAGCTCCTTGCCGCGCCGCATGCCTTCGAGTTCGATGGAGTCCTCGCTGTGTTCGCGAAGGCCCGCCGTGTCCACAAGGCGTACGGGCAGGCCCGCAAGGGTGGTCATTTCTTCCAGATAGTCGCGCGTGGTGCCCGGCTTTTCCGTGACGATGGCGCGCTGCCTGCCGAGAAAGGCGTTCATGAGGCTGGACTTGCCCGCGTTCACCTGTCCCGCCAGCACGACGAGGGCCCCTTCCCGCCAGCAGCGGGCGCGCTCATATCCGGCCAGCAGGGTGCGTATGCCCTGCGCCACTTCCTGCGTGATGGCGGTGAATTCCTGCGGGGGCAGGCATTCGCCTTCCTCGTCGGGAAAGTCGATGGCAAGGCACACTCTCTGACGCAGGTATTCCAGTCGTTCCCGCAGCTCTTCCACTCTGCGGCCGAGAAGGCCGTCCAGCTTGGCCGAGGCGAGATACACCCCCTCGCGCGAGGGCGCGGCGATGAGTTCGGCCACGGCTTCGGCCTGGGAGAGCTCCATGCGGCCGTTCAGAAACGCGCGCCGCGTGAACTCCCCGCGTTCGGCCATGCGCGCGCCGCGGGCAAGGACGGATTCCAGCAGCGCGGCCATGACGGCCGGGCCGCCGTGGCCCTGAATTTCGGCGCAGTCCTCTCCCGTGAAGGAGTGCGGTCCCTTGAAAAAGACCACCAGCGCGTCGTCCGCCTCGCGACCTTCCGCGTCCAGAATGCGGCCGTGATGCAGCATGCGCGGCGTGAAGTCACGGAAGGAGGGGCTCGAAGGCCGGAACATGGAAAGCAGAATGTCGTGCGCCTTTGCCCCGGAAATGCGGATGACGCCGACGCCTCCGGCTCCCGGAGCCGTGGCTACGGCCGCTATGGTGTCCGTGACGGCGTCCTGAGCTTCGCTCATTTTTCCAGCTCCGCCTTTATCATGGAGGCGAGAGCCGCGTCTTCGCAGATGCGCGCCGCCGTTTCATAGTTGGCCCTGGCCTTGTTTTCCTGCTTCAGGTGATAGCGGTAGATGACGGCGAGGCTGTAGCGCGTGGCGGCGTCGTCCTTCAGGGCGATGGAGCGCTCAAGCTGCGAGGCGGCTTCCTCCCAGCGGCTTTCGCGGGCAAGAATGACGCCCATGAGATACGGCGCCCTGTAATCGGAGGGGGCGGCCACCACGGCGCGCTGCACCATGTCCTTCGCGCTTTCGTTGTCGCCCTGCTCGGCAAAGGTTCTGGCGAGTTCCAGCAGCGTGTCCACGTCATGCGGGTCGGCCTTCATTTTCTGCATGAGGGACATGATGGCGCTCGCTTCAGGGCTTTCGGCCATCTGCGCCATGGAAGAGGGTGCGTCGCCGGGGACGGACGCGGCCTGTGAAACGGGGCGCTGCCGTACGAGAGGATGGTCGCCCAGACGCCAGGCCACGGAAAGGGCGAACATGGCCCCGAGTCCGAGGCCGAGCGCGGTCAGTACGATGCGGCGGGAGGTCTCAGTCATGGTCGGCCTCCCACTGCGCCATGCGGCGCTCCAGCCTTTTCTGCGCAGAGGCAAGAAAGGCCACGTAAAGTCCGAGTCCTATCCACAGTGCGGCGTTGGCCGCCATAAGCCAGGTGACAGCTGTCATGGTATGTCTCCCCGCCTTCCGGCGCGGTATCAGTGTTGTTCGTTTTCGTCCTCGGCCATCATCCGCTCGAAGAGCATCTCGTCGAGCCTGCGGGAAAGAAGCATCTGGCGGTAGCGCAGAAGCATGAGCGCAAGCCATACGAGGCAGAAGCTCAGCACGCAGGCGACGACGGCCACGGCCATTTCCGGTTCCAGTCCGCCGCCTTCGGAGGCGAATACCGAGGGATGGATGGAGCGCCACAGGCGGGCGGAGAGAAAGACCAGAGGAACGTCGAGAAAACCCGCTATGGCCACCACGGCCGAGAGGGCGCCGCGGCGGTTTTCAGGCATGGGCATGGCGCGAAGGGCCATGTAGCCCGCATAGATGAACCACAGGATGAGCGCCGTGGTCAGGCGCGGGTCCCACGTCCACCATACGCCCCAGGAGTGACGCCCCCAGATGGAGCCAGTGACGAGGGTGAGCGTGCAGAAGAGCATGCCCGTTTCCACGGCCGCGGCGGAAAGAAGGTCGTACTTCGGGGCGCGCGTTTTCAGATACAGGATGCCGGCGACGCAGGATACGCCGAAGCTGACGAGTCCCCACCAGGCCAGGGGAAGGTGTATGTAGAAGATTTTCTGGGCAAGCCCCATGACCTGTTCTTCCGGGGCATAGACAAAGACGAGCCACTGGCAGACGGCCAGAGCGAGTCCTCCGACGAGGGCGAGGGGCGCGATGGGTGAACGAGTCATCAGTCATCTCCGCTGTAAACGAAGGGGAAAAGAAGAAGACCGGCGGCAAGGAAGAGCCCGTCGAAGGCGGCGGCAAGGCCGAGCCAGCGTGTGGCTTCCTCAAGGGCAGGCTCCGCATCGATGCCCATGGACACGAGGCGCACCCCCGCAAGAAGCATGGGCACGAGCAGAGGAAAGAGCACGATGGAAAGCAGCGATTCTCGTCCGCTGCGTCCTACGGAAAGAGCGCCGAGCAGAGAGCCCGCCGCGGCCATGCCCACGTTGCCGAGCAGTATGCCGAGAAGAGCCGTGGGCCACGCCTCGCCCGCATGCTGGCCGAGAAAGACGAACACGGCCGGGATGAACACGAACTGGGCCGCCGTGAGAAGAATCACGCCCGCCATGCCCTTGCCCAGCCATACGGCCTGCACGGGCGAGGGAAGCAGCACGAGGCCGAGCCTGGCCTGCGCCGTTTCCTCCACGGCATAGAGCATGTTGAAGATGAGTACCTGACAGAAGGCCGAAGCCAGCCAGAACATGGCCGCGGCGGCCTGCGGGCTGAGCCTGTCGCCCGCGTTCAGCGAAAGACTGAACAGGAACACGAGCAGAAGACCGAGCAGCAGCGCCTGCAGAAGACCGGCTCCGCGGGCGAGAACCAGCTTGAGGTCCTTTGCACAGACGGCGAGGGCGCAGCGTATCATGAGGCGCCTCCTGCACTTTCGACAATGGAGCGGTTTTCCAGAGTGAATATTCTGTCGGCGTGGCGGGAGTCTTCCTGCACGTCGTGGCTTATCCACAAAACGGCGGCTCCCCGCTCGCGGGCTTCCAGCATGAGGTTGGAGAGCATGCGGCGGGAGGCGACGTCAAGGCCGGTGGCGGGCTCGTCGAGCAGGATGAGCTCGGGTTCCGCAAGGGTGAGACGGGCCAGGTTGAGGCGCTGGGCCATGCCCCGGGAAAAGACGCCCGCCCGCTCATGGGCGTGGCGCGCAAGTCCCACGCGTTCAAGCGCTTCCTTCACCCTCTCCGCCGCTCTGTCGAGTCCCGCGGCACGGGCCCAGAAGAGCAGGTTCTCCTCCGCGTCCAGCCCGGGATAGAGAAAGGTGGCATGAGCCATGTAGCCCAGTTTGTCTTCCGGAACGCGGCGCGTCACCGTGCCTGCGTCCGGTCTCGAAAGGCCGGCCATGATGCGCATGAGCGTGGATTTGCCCGCGCCGTTGGCTCCGGCCAGAAGCGAGAGCGTGCCGGGAAAAAGCTCCATGTCTATGCGGCGGAAGATGAGCCGCGGCCCGAAGGCCTTGGCCACTCCCTTGAGCTCCAGAAGCGGACGCTTGTCGTCCATGTTCAGCCTTCCGTCCTTTCCTGACGGGAAGATTTCTCCGTCGGACGGCGTTTGCGGCCGAGAGCCATGAAGGGGGCGAGGCTCATGAGGGCGCCGCCAATCCACAGCCAGTTGACCAGCGGGTTCGAGCTCATGCGCAGCACGGCCTTCGTTCCGTTCACGCCGAGCAGCGTGGCGTAGAATTCGTTGCCGAGGGAGGGATGGGTGACGGCTTCGGAAAAGGCGCTGCGCTGGAACTTGTCGTACAGACGGCGCTGGGCGGAGACGGTTCCCACCATGTCGCCGTCTTTGGAGAGCTGGAGCTCGGCTTCGATGAAGTCGAAGGTGGGACCTCTTCCTTCATAGAGATTGGCGAGCGTCACGCTGTAGGGACCGACCTGCACCACGCCGCCGCGGGCGAGCTCGACTTCCACTTCCTGCTTGTACGGGCCGGAGAAGGAAATGCCGAGGGCGACGAGCGCCACGCTCATGTGGACTATGCAGGCCATGAGCGAGGGCCGCCAGGACCAGGTGGATTTTTCCACGAGCAGCAGCGCCATGCTGACGATGAGCGCGGAGCTCAGCGAGGCGGACATGAGCGGCAGAGCCTGCGTGATGCCCGCGCGCCAGAAGACGATGAGCGCGCCGCAGAAAGAGGCGAGCACGATGAGCAGCTTGCGCCATTCACGCAGGCCGCCCTGCCATTTGAGCCAGGGGCAGGCCAGAAGCAGCGCCAGAAGCACGGTGAAGAGCGGCAGGCAGACGCGGTTGTAGAAGTGCTGGTCCAGACCCATGGGACGGGCGGTCCAGAGCTTGCTTATGACGGGCCAGAGCGTGGCCAGAAGGATGACGAGGCCGATGGCCATGAGCAGCCATACCGTCATGACGATGAAGCCTTCGCGGCTTTCCAGACCTTCGAGCTCGCGGGCGTTTTCATCCTTTGCCGTGAAGGAGATGATGCTGATGACGAGAAGGAAGGCCAGCACGAAGACCAGCAGGTAGGGGCCGGTGCCGTTGCCGCCGAAGGCGTGCACGGAGTTGACCACGTCGCCGCGCACCAGATAGGTGGCGAAGAAGGCCGACACCGTGGTGAGGCTCATGAGGAAGATGTTGACCCGGTGCAGCTTGCCGCGCCTTGTTTCCACGATGCCGGTGTGCAGGGCCGCGGTGCCGATGAGCCAGGGCAGGAGCGAGGCGTTTTCCACGGGGTCCCAGGCCCAGTAGCCGCCCCAGCCGAGCTCCATGTAGGCCCACCAGCCGCCGAGCACGATGCCCGCGGTGAGAAAGAGCCAGCCGGTGAGCGTGAAGGGACGGGCCACGTCGAGCCAGTGCATGGAGTCCTTCTGCGGGCTCATGGCCTGCGCGAGCGCCAGGCAGCCGGGAATGATGAAGCCGCCGTAGCCCAGGAAGAGCAGCGGGGGATGGAATATCATGCCGGGGTTCTGGAGCAGGGGATTCAGACCGTATCCGTCGGCGGGAGCGGGCAGCGTCTGAAGGAAGGGATTGCTCCAGGTGGAAAGCAGCAGGCCGAAGAAGGCCATGACGGAGAGGAAAAAGACCAGGAACCAGCTTCTCGTCTCTGCCGAGAGCGTGCGGTAGGTGCGGGTGAAGAGAAAGGCCGTGCCGCAGACGGACACCATGAGAGCCCAGAAGAGCAGCGAGCCTTCATGCCCGCCCCAGAAGGCCGTGCAGCGGTAGAAGAGGTCAAGGGCCTTGTCAGTGTAGTTTGCCACGTAGTCCACGGAGAAGTCGCTGACGACGAGGGCGTACATGAGAATGGCGGAGGCGGCCAGCATGAAAAATGAGCCCGCTGCCTGCGCATATTCGAGCCAGCGCAGTTCGGAATGTTTGTTCTGCCAGAGCTGCGCCGTGCCGATGGCGGCCCCGGCCAGGGAGCAGAACAGGGTGGCGAGCAGGCAGATATAGGCGGCAAGATACATGAGGCCTCCTGAAAAGGCGGAAAAGGCATGCGGCGGAAGAAGCCGCGGAAAGGAAGGGTGTCAGGGAGCGTGCAAAGCCGAGGTCAGGCCTGTTCCCTGTTGCTTTTTTCGTATTTGGAAGGGCACTTGGTCATGAGCGTCTTGGCCGTGAAGTCTTTGCCTTCCATGCGTCCTTCAACAATGACTTCCGCGCCCTTTTCGAAGGTGTCGGGCAGAACGCCGCGGTAGTGCACGCGGATGCCCTGCTCGGGGTGTTCCAAATCGACGAGCGTGAAGCTCGCGCCGAGGCCGTTCTGCGGCTTGACGATGTCTCCCCCGGCCACGCCGAACAGCCGCGCGGACTTCAGCTTTTCCGAAGGCATGGCCACGGCTTCGGACACGTTCAGGTGGTACATGGCTCCTTCGGAAAGGGCGGACCACAGCATGAAGCCGGCGCCTCCGGCAAAGAGGGCGAACGCCGTGAGATATATGCAGAGATTCTTTTTCGCCGACATGGTTCACCTCCTGATGGATGGTTGAGCATCGGTCAGGTAACTGGCGTTTTCAATGACCTTGGTCACAACGGAAGAACGGGGCGGATGCATTCCGTCCCGGAAGGACTTTGCCAGATTTGCCCCTGTTACGCAAGTAGGAATTATTCCTGTTTTGAGTCGGAAGGGCCTTCACTCCGCGCGGAGGCCGCAGCCTTGGCACGGCGGCTTCTCGCCACGGCGCGAAGGTCGGCAGCGACGTCGCTTTCGTCCACGATTTCGCGTCCGAGCAGCTCTTCCATCACGTCTTCGAGGGAGATGACGCCCGCAAGTCCGCCGTATTCGTCGAGCACGGCGAAGAGGTGCTGGTGACGCTCCAGAAATTCGGTCAGCACCTTGTCGAGCGTGAGGGATTCAAGCACGAAGTGCACGGGCTGCATGATGTCCCCAATCTTCATTTCCCCGTCGTCGGCGTCGCGGTGCAGCACCACGTCGCGCCGGAGCACGAGACCGACGATGTCCTCGTTGTCTTCGGCATAGACGGGAATGCGGCTGAAGTGCCAGAAGGAGGGAAGGGCGTAGGCCTGTTCCACGGTGCAGTCCTCGGGCAGGGAGAAGACCACGGTGCGCGGCGTCATGACGTCGTGCACGCGCTTCTGGTCCAGCGCGAGGATGTTGCGGATGGCGGTTTCCTCATAGCTCTGGATGACGCCGGCCTGACGCGAGATGCGGGCCATGGCGTTGATGTCGTCTTCCGTGGCTTCCGGGCCGCTCTCCTTGGGAGTGATGAGCTTCGTTATCTGACCGGAAAGCCAGGTGACCGGCCTCAGCACCACGGTCATGAAGAAAAGCGGAAGAGCCAGCAGGCGGCCGATGGGGCCGGGATAGGACACGCCGAGCGTCTTGGGGATGATTTCGCCGAAAAGAAGCACGAGAATGGTGAACAGCGCGGCGAAGTAGGGCATGTTCTGCGCGCCCAGCGCTCCGGCGGCCAGAGCGCCGGCCAGCGATGCGCCCGCCGTGTTGGCGATGGTGTTCAGCGTGAGAATGGCCGATATGGGCTGGTCCACGTTGGAGCGCATGTGGTAGAGGACTTTTCCGGAGCGCGAGCCGGATTCCTTCATTTTTTCAAGAGTGGTCCACGGGATGGAGTAGAGCATGGCCTCCATGGTGGAGCAGAGGGCGGAAATGGAAAGGGCAAGTACGATGGTGATGATGAGGGCGGTCATGGCAGGGCCGGGGTTGAGGGTGAACAGAAAAGCACTTTAGCTGAAGAGTGGCTTTCCAGCAATGGCCGGGGGATGTTCTTGAAAAAATCCGGGGAAAGACGAAACGTGTCAGAATGCGTTGATATCATTTGTAAACACCACGATTTCGACACTTCTTTGCATTTGCTGATTCCATCAGTCCTGCCGCGGCAGAGGCTCCATGGTGCAGTTGACCGCAAGCCCTCTGCGTTCCAGATAGCCGCTGCCCCAGGCATACATGGATTCGAGCACGGGGCGGATGCTTTTGCCGAATTCCGTAAGGGAATATTCCACCTTCGGCGGAATCACGGGGAAGATTTCCCTGTGCACGAGCCCGTCGCTTTCCAGTTCGCGGAGCTGCTGGGTAAGCATTTTCGGCGTGGCGCCGGGAACGGCACGGCGCAGCTCCGAAAAGCGCATGGGGCCTGAAATCAGCTTCCACAGAATGAGAGTCTTGTACTTGCCGCCAATCATGCCCAGAGTGGCCTCCACAGGGCAGTGAACTTCCCCCGCCTTGGAAGCGGCGTCTCCATGACAGCAGCAGCCGGTATCGGTCGTCATGATGGTATCCTTTCAGGTACTATATATCAAAAAAGTACATTCTTGCGAATAAAATATTCATAGTTATAAAAGAAACAGAAGTCAAACCGGCTTATACCCGTAACAAGTACTGCTTCCCTCGGGAAAAGGAGAGAACGATTATGAAGAAAGTGATTGATATCGAAGGAATGCGCTGTGGTCACTGCACGTCCAATGTGGAAAAGGCCCTGCGCGGCATCCCCGGCGTGAGCGACGTTCAGGTGGAGCTTTCCGCTGGGACGGCCGTGGTTGAAGCCGCCGACGGCGTGACGGACGAAGCGCTGAAAACGGCCGTGGACGACCTCGGCTTCCAGGTGACCGGCATCCGCTGAAAGCCTGCGGCGGGTGCGGCATAACGCATCCGCCGTTTTTTTCGGCGGCGTTTTTCCGGAAGGGGCGCCGAATCCTTCCGATATTTTCCTGCGTCATCATCCAAGCGAGAGCGTTCCATGAACAGTCATCCTGAAATACTCCGGTTCCGCATCGACGGCATGGCCTGCGGGGCCTGCTCCGCCCGTTCTCAGCGGGCGCTCAACAACATGGAGCACATAGACAGCGCCAGTGTGAGCCTTGCCGACGGCACCGCGCAGATACGTCCGGCGGAAGGCGCGCTGGACGGCGGCCTCGAGCCCTTCATCTGCGAAGTGACGGAGCGGGTGAACAAGCTGGGGTTCACGGCCTCCTATCTGCCTCCGGATACCGACGAGCATGATTTGTGGGAGAGCGAGCAGGAGAAGACAAAGGCCGACCTTGCCGTGCGCCGTCGCCGTCTCGCCACCGAATTTCTTTTTGCCGTGCCTCTGGTCGTGGTCGCCATGGGCAGTCACTGGGGGCTGCCGCTGCCTTCGTGGCTTTCCCCGCACGAAAGCCCGCTGGTTTTCGCGCTCTTCCAGCTTCTGCTGACGCTGCCCATCGTCTGGTCCGGCCGTGATTTCTACAGGCACGGCATTCCGCTTCTTCTTCGCGGCGCGCCGAACATGGATTCCCTCGTGGCCATGGGCACGGGCGCGGCGCTGCTCTACAGCCTGTGGAGCACCTTCGAGATTGCCGCGGCCGTCACGCCGGAAGAAGCACACGCGGGAGTGATGGGGCTGTACTTTGAATCGGCGGGCATGCTCATCGCGCTCATTTCTCTCGGCAAGTATCTGGACGCCGTTTCCCGCACCAGAACTTCCGAAGCCATCCGCGGTCTCATGGAGCTGACGCCCGAACAGGCGGAGCTCATGCTGCCGGACGGCGGCGTGAAGGAAATTCCCGTGCGGGCCGTCATGCCCGGCGACAGGCTGCTCATCCGGCCCGGTTCGCGCATCCCCGTGGACGGCGCGGTGGCCGAAGGCTCGTCTTCCCTCGACATGTCCAGCCTGACGGGCGAGTCCATGCCCGTGGATGTGACCGTGGGAGACGAGGTGAACGCGGGCACGCTGAACGTAAGCGGCGCATTCGTCATGGAAGCTTGCCGCGTGGGAGCCGACACCGCCCTTGCCCGCATCATCCACCTGGTGCGCGAGGCGCAGGGCTCCAAGGCGCCCATCGCCGGTCTTGCCGACCGCATCAGCCTTTATTTCGTGCCTGCCGTCATTGCGGCGGCCACGGCCTCCGGTCTGGCCTGGCTCCTGTTCGGGCATCTTCCCTTCGGGGAGGCGCTGCGCGTGTTCGTGGCCGTGCTGGTGGTGGCCTGTCCCTGCGCGCTCGGTCTGGCCACGCCCATGTCCATCATGGTGGCCACGGGACGCGGCGCGCAGCTCGGCGTGCTCATGAAGAACGGCACGGCGCTGGAACATTCGGGCCGTCTCGACACCATCGTTTTCGACAAGACGGGTACGCTGACGGAAGGCGCTCCCCGGGTGGTCAGCCTTCGCGCGGAAGGCATGGATGAGAACGAGGCCCTTGCCCTTGCCGCTTCCCTTGAGGCCGTTTCCGAGCATCCGCTGGCACGGGCCGTGACGGAGGAGGCCGGGCGGCGGGAACTTGCCGTCAGCGCCGTGGAGGATTTTCGCGCCGAGAGCGGAGGCGGCGTGCTCGGCATCGTGGAAGGGAAGACGCTGGTTCTTGGAAACGAGAAGCTGCTGGAGCAGCATGGCGTTACGCTTTCCGCTGAGCAGAAGGCCGCTCTGGAGGCCCTGGCCGACGGCGGGCAGACCCCGCTGCTTCTGGCCGTGGACGGCACGTTTTCGGCCATGCTGGGCGTGGCCGACCCCCTGCGCGAGGAGACGCCCGGCATGGTTGCCGAACTGAAGGCCATGGGCTGCCGCGTCATGATGCTGAGCGGCGACAACGAGCGCACCGCCCGCGCCGTGGCGGCAAGAGCCGGCATCGACGACGTGGTGGCGGGCGTTCGGCCCGACGGCAAGGAAGCGGTCATTGCCCGTCTTCAGGCGGAAGGACGGCACGTGGGCATGGTTGGCGACGGCATCAACGACGCTCCGGCCCTGGCCCGGGCCGACGTGGGCATGGCCATGGGCTCCGGCATCGACGTGGCCATGGAGGCCGGAGACGTGGTGCTTCTGCGCGGACTTTCCGGCGTGAAGACGGCGCTCGGCCTGGGCCGGGCCACGCTCTCCAACATTCGTCTCAGCCTGTTCTGGGCCTTTGCCTACAACGTGCTTCTCGTGCCCGTGGCCGCAGGAGTGCTTCTTCTCTTCGGCGGCCCGGCCATGTCGCCCATGCTGGCGGGCGCGGCCATGTCGCTTTCTTCCGTCTCCGTGGTGCTCAACGCGTTGAGGCTGAGAAGGTTCTGCTGAGGACGGAATCGTTGTCCTGCGTTTGAAAGGCGCGCATGCCGGAAAGAGGGCATGCGCGCCTTTTCGTCGGTACGCCCGCGTGCTTTGAGCGCATGCGGGTTTCGGGGCAGACAGTGTTCCCGGTCGACGGCATGAAAAAAGGCCCGCCCGGCATGACCGGACGGGCCTTTGATGTTGAAGGGAGCGCTTACAGCACGGCGCCGCCGAGGTCCAGAGAGAGGCTGCGGGAATCCCGCAGGGAGTGGGTCAGGGCGTGGGAGGCTTCGCCGGAGAAGATTTCCTCCTTCGGGGCCATGAGCGCGAGGGGCAGCACGTCGTCGGCATCGCGCACGAAGTGTATGTCCAGCGTGTTGCGGATTTCTTCGGGCACTTCCTTGAGGTCCTTTTCGTTGTCCGCGGGAATGAGCACGGTCTTCATGCCGGAGCGGCTGGCGGCGAGCAGCTTTTCGCGGAGCCCGCCGATGGCGAGCACGCGGCCGCGCAGGGTGATTTCACCGGTCATGCACACGTCGTCCCGCACGGGGATGCCGAGCAGCGCGGAAGAGAGCGCCGTGGCCAGCGTGATGCCCGCCGAGGGGCCGTCCTTGGGAATCGCGCCTTCGGGGACATGGATATGGATGTCTATGTCCTTGTAGAAGTCCGGGCGCAGACCGAGCTGACTGGAGCGGGAACGGATGTAGGAGAAGGCCGCATGGGCCGATTCCTTCATCACGTCGCCGAGCTTGCCGGTGACCTGAATCTTGCCGGTGCCGGGCATGACCACGGTTTCGATGTACAGGATGTCGCCGCCTGCTCCGGTATAGGCAAGGCCCGCGGCCACGCCGGGCTGAGGCTTGTTTTCCTTCTCGTCGTAGCGGTACTTCTTCACCCCGAGGAAATCCTCAAGGTCGGCCTCGTCGATGGTCACGCACAGAGACGTGTCCTTTGCGTCCACAAGGCGGATGGCCGTCTTGCGGCAGAGGGCGGCAATCTGGCGCTCAAGGTTGCGCACGCCCGACTCTCTCGTGTAGGAGCGGATGATGTCGAGAAGCGCGGCGTCGGTGAGGTTCATGTTTTCAGGCGCAAGACCGTGCAGCTTCCACTGACGGGGCAGCAGAAATTCCCGTGCGATGTGCACCTTCTCGCCTTCGAGATAGCTGGAGAGCTCCAGCACTTCCATGCGGTCGAGAAGGGGGGCGGGGATGCTCTGCATGGAGTTCGCCGTCGTGATGAAGAACACCTGCGACAGGTCGTAGTCCATGTCGAGGTAGTGGTCGTTGAAGGAGGCGTTCTGCTCGGGGTCCAGCACTTCCAGCAGGGCGGAGGCCGGGTCGCCGCGGAAATCCACGGTCATCTTGTCGATTTCGTCGAGGCAGAAGAGAGGGTTGTTGTACTTCGCCCTCTTGAGCGCCATGATGATTTTGCCGGGCAGCGCGCCGATGTAGGTGCGGCGGTGGCCGCGGATTTCGGCCTCGTCACGCACGCCGCCGAGGGAGATGCGCACGAACTCGCGGCCCGTGGCCTCGGCTATGGATTTGGCAAGCGAGGTCTTGCCCACGCCGGGAGGTCCCACGAGGCAGAGAATGGGCCCCTTGAGGGAACCGGAGAGCTTCTGCACCGCAAGGTATTCCAGAATGCGCGTCTTGGCCTTTTCCAGACCGTAGTGCCCGCCGTCGAGCACGGCGCGGGCCTTCTCAAGGTCGATGTCGATGTCCTTGAGTTCGTTCCAAGGCAGGTCGATAATCCAGTCCACGTAGTTTCTGGCCACCACGTACTCGGAAGAGGCGGGAGGCATCTGACGGAGCTTGCGCACTTCGCGAAGGGCTCTCTCGCGGGCGTCTTCCGGCATATTCTTGGTCCTGAGCGTTTCTTCCAGCTCCAGAATCTCGGCCTGAATGTCGTCGTGGCCGAGCTCCTTGTTGATGGCCTTGAGCTGCTCGGTGAGGTAGTATTCCTTCTGGTTCTGCTCCATCTGCGCCTTGACGCGGCTCTTGATGGTCTTGTCTATGCCGGAGGTGATGAGTTCTCCGCCGAGATATTCATAGACCTGGCGCAGTCTCTGTCCCTGGTCCAGCATTTCCAGAATGGCCTGCTTGTGCAGGTAGTCCTGCTTGAGGCACGGGGCCACGGCGTCGGCCAGAGTGCCCGGGTCCTCGATGAGGGCGAAGGCGGCAAGCTGTTCGGGGGTGATGCGGCGGTTCTGACGGCAGGCTTCGGACAGGGATTCCTGCAGAGCCTCCACCACGGCGGGAAGCTCGTCGTCCTTTTCCAGCGTTTCTTCCACCCGCACGGTGCGCAGGCGTGGGAAGGCCCTGTCGCCGAAGGCGGAGCTCGCGTTCAGGGGCAGCCACGTGGCGCGGTAAAGGCCTTCGCACACCAGCTTGATGGTGTTGTCCTGAAGGCGGTCGGCACGGATGATGCGGCTGACCACGCCCATCTGGAACAAATCGGAAAGGCCGGGGCGCTCGATGGCGGCGCTGGTCTGCGCGACCAGAAATATCTGCTTGTCGTATTCGGTGACGGCGCTGTTGATGGCGCTTACCGAAGCCGAACGTCCTACATGGAACGTCATCACGGCATGAGGGAACATCACTACTTCGCGCAGAGTGATGATGGGCAATTCCAGAGGAGTCTGTTCAGGCATAAGGAACCTCGATATTCCCGTTATGCAAGTGCGTTCCTGCCCGGCCGCAGGCGCGGTGGAGCAGGAACGCAACTTCCGGGGCCGGGCATGCTCCCGGCAAAGGTTTTTCCCTCCCGCTACGCGGTGGTGCGAGTCAGGACGGGTTTGTCCGTTCCTTCAATGACGCCCCGGGTGATGACGCACTCGGTCACGTCCTTGAGGGTGGGAAGTTCGTACATGATGTCGAGCATCACGTTTTCCAGCACGTTGCGAAGGCCTCGTGCGCCGGTCTTGTTTTCCAGCGCCTTTTCCGCCACGGCGCGAAGAGCGTCCTCTTCAAAGCTCAGGGACACGCCGTCGAGCTCGAAAAGCTTCTGGTACTGCTTGACGAGCGCGTTCTTCGGCTCCGTCATGACGCGCAGCAAGTCGTCCACGGAAAGCTCCTCCACGTGCGTGATGACCGGTATGCGGCCGATGAATTCGGGAATGAGCCCGAACTGCACGAGGTCGGAAGGAACCACCTGGTCGAGCAGCTCGCCGAGGCGATGCTCGCTCTTCTTTTCGATATGCGCGCCGAACCCCATGCTTGTGCCGCGCGAGCGCGATTCCACCAGCTTTTCCAGACCGATGAACGCGCCGCCCATGATGAACAGGATGTTCGAGGTGTCCATGCGGATGAATTCCTGCTGCGGATGCTTGCGGCCGCCCTTGGGCGGAATGTTGGCCACGGTGCCTTCGATGATTTTCAAAAGAGCCTGCTGCACGCCCTCGCCCGAAACGTCGCGGGTGATGGACGGGCCGTCGGCCTTGCGGGAAATCTTGTCGATTTCGTCGATATAGATAA
>CALUPQ010000031.1 GCA_944322695.1 uncultured Mailhella sp.
GAAAGCAACTTGTCCTAAAAAATTCAATTATGGCGGAGACGTATAGGAGTCGAACCTACCTCAGACCTCTCAGCCTGACACTGGTTTTGAAGACCAGGCGCAACACCGGTTACGAGACGCCTCCGCATGGAAAAATAGGCAAAACCCCGTCCGGCGTCAAGCCCGGAGATTTTATCCCCCCGCGCCTCCTTGCATTATAGGCAAAGAAGCCTTATTGTAAGAATGAATCCGCAGATTTTTGCGGTAAACCGTGTCATCGACCCCTTTGGAGGAATGTTCCATGAACAATACTTCTCGCGACCAGGTACAGAGCTATGCCCGTTCCAACGTCGCCTTCTTCATGCAGCAGGTCTACCTGTGGATGACCGCCGCGCTCGGCGTCACCGCGCTGGCCGCCGTGTTCACGGCTTCCAACATGGCCATCATGCAGTTCCTGTTCACCAACACCATTCTCATGATTCTTCTCATGGTGGCCGTCATCGGTCTGTCCATGTACATTACGGCAAGAATGCACGTTCTCTCCGCCGGTACGGCCACGGGCCTGTTCCTGCTGTACTCCGCCCTCATGGGCGTGTTCCTCGGCCCGGTGCTTCTGGTCTATACCGGCGCTTCCGTGGCTCAGGCCTTCATCGTCACCGCCGGCATGTACGGCGGCATGAGCGTGTTCGGCATGGTGACCAAGCGTGACCTCTCCGGCATGGGGAGCTTCCTCATGATGGGCCTGTGGGGCATCCTGCTGGCCAGCCTCGTGAACGCCTTCCTCGGCAACACCGCCGTGGACCTCACCATCAGCGTGCTCGGCGTCGTCATCTTCACCGGCCTCACCGCGTTCGACACCCAGAAGCTCCGCATGATGGGTGAAAGCGCGCCCGTGGACGACAGCCTTGCCATCCGCCGCGGCGCCCTGCTCGGCGCGCTCACTCTGTACCTGGACTTCATCAACATGTTCCTGTTCCTGCTGCGCCTCTTCGGCAACCGCAACAACTAAGCTCACGGCCCCGGGCTCGCCCGGGGCCTTTCCTTCCGGCCGCAGTCTTTCCGTTCTCTCTCAGCTTCGGGGCGCCTTTCCATGAAAAGAGTAAAAATCACCGTACTGAAGACCACCTTCGACACGGAACTCGCCGAAGAATACGGAGCAGAGGGACTCGGTCCCTGCCCCATGATGCAGGCAGGACAAATCTTCCATGCCGATTACGCCAAGCCGGAACACTTCTGCGACGAAGCCTGGAAGGCCATTTACCAGTATGTGTTCGCCCTGGCTCACGGGGCCGGCAACGACGTTTTCTACTACGGGGACTGGATACGGAAGCCCGGCGTGGCCATCTGCAGCTGCAATGACGGGCTGCGCCCCGTCATTTTCAAGCTGGAAAGCACGGACGAAGAGGCAGAGCTGAACTATACGCCCGTGCAGCACGGCTAGCCCCTCCGACCTTCCGGCCGTATCGCCGCTTTTCCGAAGGCTGAAGATTCCCCCCTTTCCGAACGCTCAGAGCACGTCTCTTTCCCGCCGGGTGCCCCATGGCGAAACGCCACCCTCTTCAGAACGCACTTGCCCCGCTCCTGCTGCCCCTGTCCGTCCTTTACGGCCTGGGAGGTCTATGCAGACGCGCCCTTGCCCGGCGCGGCGTCACGAAAAGCTGGAAGCCTCCCCGCCCCTGCATCTCCATCGGCAACATTTCCTGGGGCGGAACGGGCAAAACCCCCGTCACGGACTATCTGCTCACGCAGGCGGAGAAATGCGGCCTGCGCGTGGCCGTGCTCACCCGCGGATACGGCGCCAAGCCTTCCCATCTGCCCCTGCGTGCCGCTCCCGGCGTGCCTCCCTCGGAGTGCGGCGACGAACCCCTCATGCTGGCTACGCGGCACCCTGAAGCCGTCGTCATGGTGGACCCTGAACGCAGCCGCGCCGGACGCTTTCTGGAAGAAACGGCGCCGCCCGACCTGTATCTGCTGGACGACGGATTCCAGCATCTGTCCACGGGAAGAGACCTCAACCTCGTGCTGCTCGACAAAGACGATGTCAGCCTTCGCCCCGCACCGGGACGCCCGGCCTCGAACTGGAACCGCGTCATTCCGGCGGGAAGCTGGCGCGAGCCGGAAAGCGCCCTGTCGGACGCGGACGCCTTTCTCGTGAAGGCGGAGCCGGAAGAATGGCCCACGCTCAAAGAGGCCCTGAAAACACGGCTCAGAAAATTTCCCCGACCCGCATTCGCCTTCCGCATGGAGCCCTCCGGCCTGCTGCCCGTTCTCTCCGACTCTCCGGCCCGGGCCGTGCCGCCTGCGGGAGCCGAAGCCGTGGAAGGCCCCTACGTCTTCGTCTGCGGCATAGGCGCCCCTTCGCAGGCACTGCACACCGTCACCACCTTTTTCGGTCGGTCCCCGGAAAAAGTGCTGGACTTTCCCGACCACCACGACTTCAGTAAGGAAAAGGCGACCATCGACGCGCTGAACCTGCCCGTGGTCTGCACCGGCAAGGACGCCGTGAAGCTGGCCGCGCTTCACCTGACCCGGCCCTGCTTTTCTCTGGAAGTGTCGGCACGCTTCTTCGCCTCCATGAGCGCGGAGGAACTGACCGGCCGCTCCGACACGAACAATCCCGATTTCGATACCTGGTGGGAAGAAAAACTCCGCATTCTTCTGCGGTAGAAAGCTCTCCCGCCCCGCCCTACGGCTCCGTGCCGCCACCCGGCACGATGATGGAACGATATGAAAAAATATGAAGATTTCGACGAACAGCGTCTGCTGGACGTTCTCGACAAGGCCAACCGCCCTCTGCGGCTTGACGACATTCTGCGCCTCGGCGCCTTTTCCCGCAGGCTCAAGCGCGACATTCTGGAAGCCCTGCACGACTTCGCCCGCAACGGCGAGCTCATCCGGCTCGAAGGCGGAAGCTGGGTTCCGGCCGAACACCTGAAAACACGGCGCGGCACTCTGGCCGTCCAGCGTTCCGGGGCGGCCTTCGTCACCCCCGAGGACACGCAGGCCCGTACGGGACAGGACATCTACATCGCCCCGGAACACGTGGGCGACGCCTGGAACGGCGACCTTGTGGACGTCATGCTCCTGCCCATGAAGCGCGGCTCCCGCAAGGCGCAGGAAGGCCGCGTGGTCTCGGTAGTGCGCCGGGCCAGCACGAACATCGTGGCCCGGGTTCTGCGCCCCGGCGAAGAAGAGCACACCATGCTGTGCCGCCCGGCGGATTCCCGGCTCGGCTTCGACGTTCTGGCCGACGTCTCCGCGCTGGACCACCTGCCGGAAGAACAGGAGCTTCTGCGCATAGAAACCGGCGAAAAGCTGGACGATGAAGGCCGCCGCCCCCTCTGGGCGGGAAAGGCGCTGGCCTCCCTCGGACTTGAGAACGACGCCGCCGTACAGGAGCGTCTGACCAAGCTGAACAACGGCATTCCCACCGAATTTCCCGACAACGTCCTCGCCGAGGCCGAGGCCGTTGCCTCCGCTCCGGTCGACCATGCAGGCCTTGAGGATTTGCGCAGGGAGATGCTCGTCACCATCGACGGGGAAGACGCACGGGATTTCGACGACGCCGTATGCGCCGTCCGCACGGAAGACGGCTGGCGGCTGCTGGTGGCCATTGCCGACGTGTCCTACTATGTCCGCCCGAAAACGGCGCTGGACCGTGAAGCGCGCGAGCGCGGCAACTCCTACTATTTTCCCACCTCCGTGGAGCCCATGCTGCCGGAAGCTCTCTGCAACGGCGTGTGCAGCCTGCGCCCGGGCGAGGAACGCCGCTGCATGGCCGTGGACATGCTGCTCGACAGAGACGGCAACATCAGGGATTCAAAATTCTACAACGCCGTGATGGTTTCGCACGCCCGCCTCACCTACAAAGAGGTACAGGCCGCGCTGGACGACCCGCACGGCGAAGCCGCGGCGAACATGGAAGAACGCGCCCCGGGCCTGACGGCCATGCTCGAAGAGGCGGCGGAACTTGCCGAGGTGCTCATGGAGCGCCGTCACAGACAGGGCGGCCTGGACTTCGACGTGCCGGAAGCGGAGTTTCTTGTGGAAGAGCAGAACGGCATCGCCCGCGTCAGCGGCATCCGCAACCGTGAACGGCTGTTCAGCCATCGCCTCATTGAAGCGTTCATGGTGCGGGCCAACGAAGCCGTGGCCGAATTCCTCACCCGCAAGAACGCGCCCTTCCTCTACCGCGTGCATCCGGCCCCCGGTCCGGACAAGCTGGAAGAGCTGTATCACGCCCTGCGCTCCACCGAGGCGGATTTGCCCCTGCCCCGGGCGGCCAAGTCCACGGTTCCCGGCTGGGTGACGCACGTGCTGGACGCGGCGGCAGGCACCGCACAGGCCTTCATCGTAAGCCGTCTTACCCTGCGCTCCATGATGCAGGCCCGCTACAGCCCGGAAGAGGACGGGCACTTCGGCCTCGCCTCGGCCTGCTACTGCCACTTCACTTCACCCATCAGGCGCTACGCAGACCTTGTGAACCACCGGGCTCTGCGCTATGTTCTCGGCCTCGATGCGGGCGGGCCCCTTCCGGCGGGACACAAGCTGCTGGAAGCGGCCGAGCAGTGCAACGGCAGGGAACGCGTCGCCACCGATGCGGAGCGGGAAATCAGCCGCCGCATGGGCTGCCTGCTTCTTCAGGGACGCACCGGCGAAATCTTTGAAGGCGTCATCAGCGGCGTCATGAATTTCGGCTTCTTCGTGGAACTCGACGGCATGCCCGTGGAAGGCATGGTAAGGGTGGAAACGCTGGGCCGCGACTACTATGTGTATGATGAGGACAGGCAGGAGCTGCGCGGCGAGCACAGCGGCGAGAGCTTCCGCCTGGGACAGAACGTGACCGTAAAACTGGCCGGCGTGCACGTCGGCCGACTGGAGATAGACTTGGAATACCGCAAGGAAGATGAGGAAGGGCGTCGCCCCTTCCGCCGCAGAAAGGATGCGCAGGGACGCTCCCGCTTCGACGACAAGGACGGCAAGGAACGCCGCTCCGGGCGCCGTGCCTTTGCCGACAGAAAGGGCTTCCGTCCCCGCAGGGATGACGAGGAACTGAAACGCCAGCGCCGTTACGCTTCCGACATCTGGGACGAGGAAAGCCCGCGCGAGGAACGCAGGCCCTTCCGCCGCAGCGAGGAGGAAACGCCCCGCTTCAGACCGTCCTACCGGAACGAGGAAAACGACCGTGACGGATTCCGCTCCGGGCACAAACCTTTCCGCAAGCACGGCTTCCGTCCGAACGGCGAACGCTTCGGGCATGAGGAGGAAAAGGACTTCCGCGGTGAGGACCGTCCCTTCCCTTCCCGCAGACCGCGTCCTGCCTTCCATGAAGACGAGCGCCGCCCCTTCAGACCCGCCCGTCCCCGTTTCCATGAAGAGGGCGAGGAGCGCGGACATCGTTCCTTCCGTCCTCATCGCGGGGACGGGGAAAAGGAACGCTTTTTCCATGACGCCCCCCGTGAGGAAAGACCCCGCCGTCCCTTCCGCGACGACAGGGAACGCCGTGACTTTTCCGGAGAGGAACGCTCCTTCCGTGACTTCCGCGGACACGACGACAGGCGCGAACGCCGCAGGGACTTCCATCAGCATGATGAAGAGCGCGGCCGTCGTCCTTTCCGCCGCGATGAGGAAAGCCGTTCCTTCCGCGACAGGCCGCATCATGAAGGCAGACCTTTCCGCAAGACGATGAAGCGCGACGATTTCCACGGCGCGCCCGATGACTTCTTCGCCATGCACACGGAGCCGGAAAAGCCCGCGCACCGTTTCGGCAAGCGTAGAAAGTAAAAAATATCATCAGGTTCGGAAGCCTGTCCGAGAAAGACGGACAGGCTTCCTTCGTACCGGAGGAGCCCCGCGACTGTTGACAAGCCATGGCCCTTCGGATAAAAAAAATGGTTCGGCATACTGCCGAAAGTTTTATTTTTCTTCCCGGGTCCGCTCTGGATTCGGGCTATCGCATATGTTCCGACATTAAACCGGGGCATCCCGGATAAACTTCCTGGAGGCATTCCATGGCCCGTATTACCGTAGAAGATTGCCAGCGCCGTGTGGACAACCGTTTCCTGCTCGTGCAGATGGCCATCAAGCGTGTACGCCAGTTCCGCGAAGGCTACGAACCTCTGGTGGACAGCAAGAACAAGGAAGTGGTGACCGCCCTGCGCGAAATCGCCGCCGGCAAGGTTCTGCCCGAAGACAAGCGCTTCTATACCCCCGTGGAAAACGAAACCACGCCCGACCTTGACGATTAATCCCCGTTTTCCGGAAAACTCCCATGAATAAGCGCGATTATTACGAAGTTCTGGGCGTCTCGAAGGATGCTTCGGAGGATGAAATCAAGCGTGCCTACCGCAAGCTGGCACTCAAGTACCATCCCGACCACAATCCGAACAATCCCGAGGCAGAGCAGAAGTTCAAGGAAGCCGCGGAAGCCTACGACGTGCTCCGCGACCCCGAACGCCGTGCCAACTACGACCGTTTCGGAACCGCCGAGCCCGGCATGGGCGGCGCCGGCTTCAACAGCGCCGAAGACATCTTCGCCCAGTTCGGCGACATCTTCGGCGACCTGTTCGGCTTCAGCGGCGGCCGTGCCCGCGGGCCTCGCCCCCAGCAGGGCGATGATTTGCGCTACAACATGACCATCACCTTCCGCGAAGCCGCCAAGGGCATCGAAAAGAACATCAAGATTCCCCGTCATGTCTCCTGCCCCGAGTGCAACGGCTCCGGCGCGGCGAAAGGCTCCTCCCGGGAGACCTGCAAAAAGTGCGGCGGCAGCGGTCAGGTGGCCATCCGGCAGGGTTTCATGCAGTTCGTTCAGCCCTGCCCGACCTGTCACGGTCGCGGTTTCACCATTCCCAAGCCCTGCCCCAAGTGCAAGGGCGAAGGCATCGTGGAAACCATGCGCGAACTTTCCGTGCGCATTCCCGCCGGCGTCTATGACGGCGCGCGCCTGCGTCTGCGCGGCGAAGGGGAAATGGGCGTGCACGGCGGCCCTCCCGGAGACCTCTATGTTGTGCTCCATGTGGAGGACGACGACGTCTTCGAACGTGACGAGCAGAACCTCATCTACACCGCCACCATCACCTTCCCGCAGGCCGCTCTGGGAACACGCATCCAGATTCCCAGCATCAACGAAGGCGAAACCCTCGACCTCGACATCCCCAAGGGTACGCAAAACGGCAAAATCTTCCAGATTCGCGGCAAGGGTCTTCCCTTCCCCGGAGACAAACGCACCGGCGACCTGCTCATCCGCATCGTGGTGAAAACGCCCACCAGGCTTTCCGCCGAACAGGAAAAGCTGCTCAGAGAATTTGAACGGCTTTCCGAGGAGCAGAGCAAGTCCGGCATTTTCGACAAGGTCAAAAAGGCCATGGGCATGGAATAATTCCCCTCTCCGCCTAAAAAACAACGGGCCGTGTTCCCCTTTCGGGAATACGGCCTTTATCATACCCAACGTAAGGCATACGCCGTAATTAAGGAAGAACGGCCCGGCAATTTTCCCCCGGCCGAACTCCAAAACGAGCGTAACGCCCATGACTACCTTCTTTTCCTGCGACGACTTCATTGAAAAGGCCCGCGCCTTCCACGGCTGCGCCTCTCCGGGCCTGATGATTGGCGCTTCCATGACAGAGCTTGCGCTCCATTCTCTGGGACGCATCCAGGACTATCACGCCCTTTGCGAAACAGTCCGCGACCTGCCCGACGCCGTTCAGCTCCTCACTCCCTGCACCACGGGCAACGGCCGCCTGCATGTTCTGGAATTAGGCCGCTTCGCGCTCACTCTTTACCGGCATTTCGACGGAAGGGGCGTGCGAGTCTTTCTCGACATTGCCAAAACGGCAGGCTGGCCGCACATCAGGCGATGGGCTCTCGGCAGCGACGGCAGCGACGACAGGGCCCGGGTGCGCCTCGAACACGAAATCCGCAAAGCGGGCATTTCCATCCTTTCCGCCTCCCCCGTACAGATGAAGTCCGTCTTTCTTCAGGACAGCGTGAGGGAAACCATGGTCGCCTGCATCGCCTGCGGAGAACCTCATCCCGCAGCCGCAGGCCCGCTCTGCCGGGCCTGTGCCGGTCAGTCTCCCTACGTTCCGAAACTTCCGGCTGTCGCACGACATATGCCGTGAAACCTCGGGCCCGTCGGCAGACGGGCCTTTTTACATTTAATTGTTTCAAACAACCTTGCGGGCTTGCCGCTGAGAAAAAAATTGTCTAAAAAATTCACAAGATGCTCGCGCATCTTTTCCGGCCTCTTTTGCCGGAACCGTGCCGCCCATCTCCGTTTCCCCGGAAGCCGCAGTCTGGAAGGCGCAATTTCATGACCTGAACAGGAACTCCCATGCCCACTTCCCGTCCTTGCCCACGCTTCCGTCCCGTCGTGCTCGTCGTCTTCCTCCTCTGTCTGCTTCAGGCCATTCCCGCGCTTGCCGGCCCCATCAACGCCAAAAGCGCCATACTCATGGATGTGACCACCGGACGCATTCTGTATGAACAGCGGGCGGACATGCGCATTCCGCCGGCATCCCTCACCAAGGTGCTTTCCATGTATGTGGCGCTGAACGCCATCAGCGACAAGGAAGTGGATTACAACAACAAGGTGAAGGTCAGCGCGGCGGCGGCCCGTACCGGCGGTTCGCGCTTGGGCCTGAGGAAGGGAGACGTCCTTACCCTCGACAAGCTGTTCTACGGCATGGCCGTGGCCTCCGGCAACGATGCCAGCGTGGCCGTAGCCGAACATGTGGCAGGCTCCACCTCCGCCTTCGTCACCCGCATGAACGCGCTGGCAAGACGCCTCGGCATGAAGAATTCCCACTTTGCCAACGTACACGGTCTGCCCGCCAAAGGGCAGGTGACCACGGCAAGAGACATGCTCAAGCTGGCCAGAGCCTATCAGGCCCATTATCCCATCGTGCGGCGCTACCATCTCGCGCGCGCCGTCACCCACAACGGACACAGGGAGCCCAATCATAATCCGCTGGTGGGCTCCTATCCCGGCCTCGACGGACTCAAAACCGGCTGGGTAACGGCCGCAGGATACAACATCATCGCCACCGCACGCAGAAACGGCCACAAGCTCATCGCCGTCATTCTCGGCGCCCCCAATACCGGAGTGCGGGCAGCCGAAGCGCGCCGCCTGCTCAACGCGGGCTTCTCCGCCGTATCCAAAAACCGTACGACCGCCATCGCCGAACTGGGCGTCTCCAAGAAGCAGGCGGCCCAGCTGAAGAAATCCTCCAGCTATACCTCCACACAGAAAAAGAAAAGCAAGGCTCCGGCCAAAAAATCGGCGGCGGCAGACCAGCGCAAGTCATCAAGAAAAAATACCAGGTAGCCTGCCTCCACCTTCAGAAAACATGACATGAAAAAGCAGACCGTCCTTTTTGGACGGTCTGCTTTTTCATGCTATCAGGCTCTCTACCATAACGGCACGGGCAGTTCCGTTCCCAACGGCAGGCAAGAACAACGGCACCAGGTCGCCCCATGCTCCTGTAACCATCGGAAGCGCCTTTCTGGACGGACAGGCCGACCCCACCATGTCGTCTTTCCCAAAACGCGCGTGCGGCGGCAAGAACACAGCCGCAGCATCATGCGGCCCAATCTGAAAACAGCGCCGGAAAGCAGCCCTCTTTTTCCGAAAACACGCTTTTCCGGCGCAGGTCAAGTCGGTGCTAGAACTTCACCCGGCGGGCCGCTTCCAGCGCGCGGGCAAAGTCTTCCTCGCTGTGGGCGAAGGAAAGCATGTTGGCCTCAAAGGCCGAGGGCGCCATGAATATGCCCTGCTCGCGCATCTGCTTGTAGAAGCTCTCAAACAGCTTCTGGTCGGTCGTCTGCACGCTGGCAAAGTCACGCAGAGGAGTTTCCGTGAAATACACGGTAAACAGGGAGGCAATGTGCGGAATCTGAACGGGCACGCCCTTTTCCCGCAGAATCTGCTCAAGCTCCACGACAAAGGCATGAACCCGGGTTTCCAGTCCGGCATAGTCGGCATGCTTCAAAAGGTTCAGCGTGGCAAGACCCGCCGCCATGGCCAGCGGATTGCCCGAAAGCGTACCGGCCTGATAGACTTCCCCTTCGGGAGCGATATGACGCATGATGTCCGCTCTGCCGCCGTAGGCGCCCACAGGCAGGCCTCCGCCGATAATCTTTCCGAAGGTGGTCAGGTCGGGCATGATGCCGAAACGCTCCTGAGCACCGCCGTAGGAGAGCCTGAATCCGGTAATCACCTCGTCAAAGACCAGCAGCGCGCCGTACTTCGTGCAAAGCTCCCTCAATCCTTCAAGAAAGCCTGGCTGGGGCAGCATGAGTCCCATGTTGCCCGCCACGGGTTCCACGAACAGCGCGGCTATCTGGTCGGGATACGCCTCAAACAGGGCCCTGACGGCCTCAAGGTCGTTATAGGGGGCCAGCAGCGTATCGGCTACCGTGCTTGCGGGAACGCCCGGCGTGCCGGGAATGGAAAACGTGGCCACACCGGAACCGGCGCTGGCCAGGAACGCGTCGCCGTGACCATGATAGCCGCCGATGAACTTTATCATCTTGTCCCGTCCGGTCACGCCGCGGGCAAGGCGCAAAGCGCTCATGGTCGCCTCGGTACCGGAATTCACCATGCGCACCATCTCCACGGAAGGAAGCGCCGCGCACACTTCCTCGGCAAGACGCACCTCATCTTCACAGGGAGCGCCGTAACTCGTTCCCCGCATGGCCGCCCGGGATATGGCCTCCGTCACCTCAGGGTGAGCATGGCCTACCAGCATGGGGCCCCAGGAGCCGAGAAAGTCAATGAACTGCTGACCGTCGGCGGTCGTCAGATGAGAGCCCTTCGCTTCGGCAATGAAAAGCGGGTCGGCATGGACGTTGCGGCAGGCACGCACGGGGCTGTTCACGCCGCCGGGAATAATCTCGCAGGCGTGAGCGAAAAGTTCATGGGAACGCTGGGTATTCATGTCTTGCTCCTGTTACTTGGACGGCTCCGCAAAGTACGTCATGGAAATTTTTTTCAGCTCTTTCAGGCTCTCCAGAATCTCGCACGTTTCCAGAGAGGTGGTCCGGCGCAGTTCCTCCACCACGTCGAGACAGTCCTGCTCGCTCTTGCCGTGAATCATGGTGTAAAAGGTATAGGGCCAGGCGGGATAGACGCTGGGACGGTAATAGCAGTGGGATATGCGGGGATGCTCCGCGGCTATGCGCCCCACCTCGTCCACCTCTTCGGCGGACACCACCCATGCCACCATGGCGTTGTGCGTCCAGCCGGTACGCTGATGCTTGATGCTGGCCCCGAAACGACGGATGGCCCCCGACTCCTTCAGGCGCAGAAGCAGGTTCAGCACCTCATCTTCCGTGGTACCCGCAGCGGCGGCGATGTCCGCGTAAGGAGTAAGAGAATCCGGGATGTTCTTCTGTACGATGCGAAGAATGGCCTGTTCCTTTTCCGTAAATTCCATGGTGAGCCCCGTTATGGTAAAAATACGAGGGGCAGTATAGCCATAGCCCGTCCCGGAAGCAAGAGAGAGTCACAGAACCGCGCATAAAAGGAGCGGGAACCGCTCCGACCCCCCGGAACGGTTCCCGCCTTGTTTGTGCATGGAGAGTCTCCATGCAGCCCGTCTTCCTTCTTACGGAAGCATCCAGCTCAGGAAGCCGGCCTGACAGTAAGCCAGCACGCAGAGAATAAGCGTGAGGGCGATACTGTGCCCCAGAGCGAAACGGAAAAGATTGCCTTCCTGTCCGACCATGTTGGTGGCGGAAGTGGCCACGCTGATGGACTGGGGAGAAATCATCTTACCGGTCACGCCGCCCACGGCATTGGAAGCCACGGCCAGTTCGGGCGGAATACCCACAGCAGTGGCGGTGGTGTGCTGCATGCTGCAGAACAGAGCGTTGGAGGAGGTGTCGGAACCGGTGAGGAACACGCCCAGCCAGCCGATGAGAGGAGCAAAGAAGGGGAAGAAGCTGCCGGTCTTGGTGAAGGCCAGACCCAGGGTGGAGCTCATGCCCGCATAGTTCATGAGGAAGGCCAGACCGAGCACGCTGGCGATGGTGAGGATGGGGAAGCGCAGCTGGTGCAGCGTGGTGAAGAAGCACTTTATGGCCTTGCCGTAAGAGTAGCCGGGCATAAGCGGCACGGCAATGAAGCCGGAAAGCAGAATGGCGGTACCGCCGGCGGATACCCAGCCGAAGGTGAAGATGGCCGCATAAGGAGCTTCAGAGGCCACGACGGGGGCGGCGCGGTTCACCATGCCGTCCAGCAGCGGCCAGGCGAAGCTAGGCGCGGAAATGCTGTTCAGCACGGCCTTGAACTGGGGAAGGCCCCACAGGAACACCATGACGGCCAGAATGAGATAGGGGCCCCACGCACGAAGCACGACCTTGCCGGAGTAGCCGGGGCCGTCGGTGCTGACGGCAGGGTCCTGCTCAAAGCGGAAAATGGAGGCGGGCTTCCAGTAACGGAGCAGAACAAGAAGACCGACGATGGTGGCTATGGCCGACATGATGTCGGGCAGGGTCGGACCATGGTAGTTGGCGAAAACGAACTGCGCACCGGCAAAGCACACGCCGGCCACGAGGATGGCGGGCAGGATTTCCATGGAGCGGCGGAAACCGCACATGACAATGCTGAGCCAGAACGGAATGATGATGGCAAGGAAAGGAAGCTGACGGGCGGCAACCTGGCTGATGAGGTTGGCATCCATGCCGGACACGCTGGCAGCGGTCAGCACGGGAGCGCCAATGGCGCCGAAGGCCACGGGAGCCGTGTTGGCGATGAGGCAGAGACCGGCGCCGTAAATGGGGTTGAAGCCCAGACCGGCGAGCATGGCCGCGGTGATGGCCACAGGGGTGCCGAAGCCGGCCGTACCTTCCAGGAAGGAGCCGAAGGCGAAGGCAATGAATATGGTCTGGAGACGACGGTCGGGAGTCACTCTGGCCAGAGAGTCCTTGATGATTTCAAACTCGCCGGATTCCACCGTCATGTTGTACACCCACACGGCGGTGATGACTATCCAGATGATGGGGAACAGGCCGTTGGCAACGCCGAGTCCCACAGAACTTATGGCGGTCACTATGGGCATGCGCCATATAAGAATGGCGATGATAAAGGCAGATGCGAGTCCGGCCAGTGCGGCAACATGTCCTTTGGCACGTTTTATAGCCAGCATGTAGAGAAGAATGACCAGCGGTACGGCTGCAATACACGCTGAAACAACTTCGCTGACAACCGGGTCATAAACTTGAGTCCAAGCCATGATACTCCCCCATGAATTAAATGGTCATCTCCTCAGACGCCCGTTACGGGAAACATCTGAATATATCTGTCATTATAGATTTATAAAAAATAAAACCTCTTCGCAAGTATTATGGGGCAAGCGTAAAAAGAAACAACATATATTGAATTTTTAATAACGAATCCAAGTGAAGAAGGAAAAGAAATATTTTTTAATTGCATAATATTATTTATCTTTTTTTAATATTTCTTCTAAAAGCCAAGTCCTGTTCCCTCAGAAGCCCAAGTCTTCGAAAATTTAAAAATATTGTGTTGTTACCACTGGTTGAACAACATTTAAAAGCTCACGCCCATTTTGTATATTTTTTCTCAAATATATGCATTTTCCTTTATCTCATCGTAACGACGGAAGGCCTCAACCGCCGCCCCTGAACGGAAAATACTTTCCATGAAAAATCGATGCTTCTGGAAGAATTTTCCTGTGTCGGAAGAGGCCGACAGGCCATACGCAAACAGATTGATGGGGAAGGGAAGATAAACTTCATGCCAAAACATCGAGAAATGAGCGCTGAAGGCAAAAAAAGCCTATCCTTGCCTGGCAGCCGAAAAAAATTGTCTTCTATCTCTCCGGTCCATAAGAAAACACGCGACTCGCCTCGCAAGCGCACCTCAAAATATGCCTGTCCTTCTCGCTTCGTGATGAGGTCATGAATCGGACAAACAGGCTTCCCGGTGTTACTCGTACGTCTTTCCTCACAGGATGATAGAGATGCCATACAAGAGAAAATATCCGTACTTCTTACAAGCAGGATGAGCTTTCCCGGCTCAAGAACGTTCCAAACCCAGAGCACGGTAAAGACGTTGCGCTCACACCCGCTCCGGCTATGGGAAGAGAAAACACACCGGATATAAGAGACGAATCAATGCCCTCCCTTGAACTCTCGCACTCTCATCCCTCCAAAAGCTCATTCCAGTCATAAAAAACAACTGAGGCGCCCGGCATCCGCTCCTCATAACAGCGAAGTTCTGCCTCGCCCGGCAAAAACCGCCCCATCATGAAGCGACCCTCTCAGGAGCCTGTCATGCGCATCGGAAAAGCCACCCCAATTAATCTGAAACGGATATGTCCCCCGCATCCGAAGGACCTCTGGAAACTGGAGCTCCCTTTTTTCCAAAACTCCCAGGACAAAAGCCTTCCCCCGGCATAACGACAAACACAGCCGGGATAAACGTGAGTACCGCGGAAAGCGTCTCTTCCGCTTCCGCTAAAGGGGGTTGATAAGTTACACAGTCTGAACAAGAAACGGAGCCCCCCGTCCGTGGATAAGTCCGTCCACCAAAAAACAATCACGCGCCCAAGACAGCGAACTTGAGCGACTCTCCGGCACTGCCGTCTGGATATTTGAGGAAAGACGCCCTCAGGAAATATCCGCCCCTTCCCCAAAAAGGAAGAGACCTCCGTTATTTCCACATTGCTTTGTTTTCGCTCTGCGTTGCACTATGGATGCAAAGACGTGGGTGTTCCCTGCCCGGGGTATATCGCGCGCAAGAGGAGTACTCAGAGCAAACTACGCAGC
>CALUPQ010000032.1 GCA_944322695.1 uncultured Mailhella sp.
TTACGGGCCGCCGGTAACAGAAATGCAGATGTCAGACCATCCATGCGCCTGTTAGGGCGCGGCTGGTAAGAAAGCCTTACAGGCGCATAAGAGGAACCACCGGCTATGCCGGTGGGGCCCCATTTATCCGTGCTTTTCCGCCGGTTGCGGCGTCGAAGAAATGCCCGGCCTTGCCGTACGGCGCAGGCATGACGTTTCCGTCAGAGGAGAAGGGGGCAGGGGCGCCGAGCGCTCGCGTCCTGTCGTAAGGCGGCGTATGTTCCGCCCGCAGGAGGCCGGGCTTGCGGCGGCGCGGTTTTCAGGGAGCGGAACGCCTGCGCCGGAAGAGATGGCGAGGCGTTGCCCCTGCGGAAGGGAGCGCCGGCAAGGAAAAGAATGTGCACGTGCCCCTCGAAGGCTCTGCCCATGAGGAAGGGAGCGCCGACCGTCGGGGACATTTCCGGGCGCGGCCGGGGAGAGGACGCTTTTCCGAAGAGACGGTTGACGCGCTGCTTCGGCTGCAATGGTGGAACTGGCCTCCCGAGCGCATCAGGGAAACGTTGGACGCCATCCGCTCCGGCCATGTGGACGAGCTTGTTCGCGTCTGACGGCAGTTTTCTTCTCGGCTCCGTTCCGGCGAAAGGCGCGTAGCTTTGCGGTTGGCGGCCTTTTGCGGCAGGCGCTTTCCGTTTGGGTCAGGGGAGATGGTTGCCGCGATTTCGGCTTTTGGGGGAGGGATGAGCCGTCCCTGTCTTGTTGCTGCAGAGCGGAACGTCATTTTTTCACAGAAGCAGGCTCTTGGCTTTTTCATCATGTTCCGGCGCGCCGTTCATGCTTTTCAGAGCGGACGGACCGTTTCGCTGCCGGAGAAAAGGAGGCGCTCCTGCCCGCGCATTTCACGCCGGAGGGCAGGGCGGATGAGGCGCATTTTTCCCGGCGATGGGACGGGCTGCCGAAGCAGTCGTTTTTTTGTCCGGCATGGTTCCGGAAGCGCTGTTTCGCGCTCCGGGCCGCTCCGGCGGCAGACTTCGCCCTTCGTCTTCTTCGGGAATGTCGGCTCTCACGGGCTGAAGGGGGCACTTTTCCGGGCCGTACTCTTGTTTTTCGGAAGGCGGGTTTCCTCATGGTCCGGCCGGCGGGAGACAACGGAAAAGGCGGCGGTGACCGCATGGCCACGTGAGGCAGGCGGCAAGGCAGGCGCGGCTTTCACGAAAAGCCGTCTGAAGCTTCAGACCGTCCCGCGCCGTCTGTCGTGCGCGGCAGGAGGCGGATGAAGGGGGAACAGTCTGGAGCAACGCTCTTTTGTCAGCGTTTTCTGCGGTTGTTTTCGATGCGGCTGTAGAAGTCCTGCTTGTTCAGGTACATGTGCCTGTCGGCTTCATGAATCTGCTTGTCGATGTCGGCGTCTCCGGAGCGCCAGGAATATCCGCAGGAAATGCTGATGCCGTCCTCCTTCATGGCGGCGGCGACGGCCTGCACCGCATCGAGAAACTCCTTTTCCGCAAGGTCGCCGTCGATGACGATGAATTCGTCGCCGCCGATGCGGTAGGCCTTTTTGTCGAACCTGCGGCGGAGGTGGCCGGCCGTGCGGAAGAGCAGGTCGTCCCCGGCCTGATGGCCGAGCCTGTCGTTGACCTGCTTCAGACCGTTCAAATCGAAATAGGCCACGCCGAGCCTTTCGCAGCTCTTGCCGCGCAGGGTCTTGCAGGTCTGGTTGAACTTGTTTCTGTTGTACAGGCCCGTGGAGAGGTCTTCAAAGTACATCTGCACGATGAAGGAGTGCTGCTCCTCTATTTTTTTCTTCTGCGCTTCTATCTGTTCCTGAAAATACTTGCGGGATTCGCGCGACATTTTTTCCGGAAAGCCCACGTCGCCTTCTTCCATTTCCGCATAGGGATTGGAAAGGTGGATGTGGCAGCAGCGCAGGCCTTCTTCGGTCCAGCGGAACACGGTCGTGACGCGCTGGTGCACGCGCAGATAGATGTTGGAGGATGGAGAGGTGCAAATCCACAGCATGCCGGTGCAGACGAACAAGTCACTGACGGGCTGAATGACGTCGTACTGCTCCCCGGAAATGTTGCAGGTCGGCACTTTGCCGGCAAAGCTCCGCAGAACGTCTATGGTTTCTTTAACGTCGGTGATGTACTCGTGTTCCGCCGCTCCGAACCAGAGAAAGCTGTCGTCCAGATGGGAGATGATGGGCTCGGTATCGTTTTCACAGTAGTGCTTATGCAGGAAAAGACTGGTCAGCTCCTTCACTTTTTCTTTTTTTTCATCGTCTGTAAAAAGAGTGCTCTTCATGGATGACCTGAAACCGGAGTCGTCCGCCGTTGGAATGGGCCGGTCTATGATGAAAATGTTATGTAAAAGAAAAAATATGAAAATGAAAACAAGGCCTTTTGTAGAAAGAGATGCCGTGCGGAGCCGTCTGTACCGTCCCTTTATCTGAAACTTTTAATATTCTTAATGTTGTTCCAGCCATGGGGAAATGTCAACCGGCTTTTCCTGCCGCGGCGGATTTTCTGGAGGAAGGGCAGGGTGCGGCTGGCGGCATCGTGAAAGAGGCAGGCGCGGGGAGGCGCCGTGTGCTGACGCGCAGACCGGCCGGGAAAGCCGAAATGCCGCAAAGGAGGCCGAAGTCGGGGACTTCGGAGGAGAGAGGCCCGGCGTTTCGGGCGGAAAAGAGGCGTGCGTCCCGCGGCGTCCGCTGGTCGGACAGGCTCCGGAGCGTCTTTTTGCGTCCGTGCGGGAGCAGAGGGCGGGAGGCGGAAGCGGCGGACAGGAAGCTCCGTGCGTCTGCCGGAACCTTTTTGCGCGCGGCACGGGAGGAGCTGCCGCCCCTGAAACGGAGAGGCGGGCACGAAAAACGGGCGAAAGGCAAGAAAAAGGAAAAGAAAGAGCCCCGGAGCGCGGCAGCGTATGCGGCCTTTCCGGGAAAGGGGAGCGACCCGGGCGAACCGGTGTGTCTTTGCGCTCGGATGCCATCGACATTAAAGACGAAAGTTATAGGCAGAGTGCTCTTTTTGGACTGAATCTCAGGGAGTTGGACGTTGCCATTCCGGATGGGAGCGGGTAAAGTTCCCGTGACGTTGTTAACTGTGACCCGCCCGCAAATCTGTTTTTAGACCATTTTTCTAATCAAGTAAAGCAGAATTTTAGGGCGTGATTCAAAAAAATGTCCAGACCCGGGGCCGTCAGGGTTACGGCGTGCGGAAAAGCATGCCGTGCCTTGTCGGGCCCGGGTTTCGGAGTGTGGAACATTGACCCTATGAATACGCTTGGAGAACGTATCAGGGCAGCAAGAGGTTCCCTTTCGCAGGAGGCTTTTTCCCGGGCGCTCAGTATCAGCAAGGGGTCGCTGGGGTTCTACGAAAGGAATGAAAATCTGCCCAATGCTGATGTCATACTAAAAATCTGCTCAAAGACCGGCGTCAGGCTTGAGTGGCTTCTTCTGGGAACCGGCCCTATGAATCCGGAAGGTGCGGAGCCGGAGGCAAGGGGGGCGGAAGCGTCGTCTCAGGCGCTCTGCGCCCGGTGCCTCAGGCTTGAGGAGCGACTGGAAAGGCTGGAGGATGAGCGCCGGGAGCTTTCTTCGGAGAACCGCCGCCTGTGGAAGGAAAACGCCGACTTGCGGGAGCGTTGCGCCCGTCTGGAGGAACGCGGGAAGCAGGCGTAGGCTCGCCTGTTTTGCGTGCGGGTCGTCTTTGCCGGGGCGCGGACGCTGCGACGCCGTGTCGCCGCGTCTTGCGCCGTCCCTTGCGCCGTCCCTCGCGAAGGGCGAGAGGTTGCGGGCCCTGTCCGCCGTTTCCTGATGAACGCCGCTTTTTTTCGGAAGGACGGGCCAAAAGCGCAAGTTTCGTCCGTGCCGGTGGCGGAGACGTGCGCCGTGACGTGCTGCCGGGCTGGCTGGCCGGCGAGTTCTGAAAGATGCGCCGTCACGGGTGGCTGGCCGAGAAGGGAGTCCCGGAAGGAGCCTGACGGCTGGTCCGGGATGGGAGTCCCGAATGTGCGACGTCACGGCGAACCGGGCGGCAGGTCCCGGAGGTGCGCGGGTGGGCGGCCCTGAGGGAGGCGACCAGGAGGGCCCACCGTAAGGCGGACTGACAGGTGCGACGCAGTGGTGCCATGCAAAGATGTGACGTAACGGTGCGACACGGAGATGCGACGCAGTGGGGCGACGCAAAGATATGACGCAAAGATGCGGTCAAAATGGATGACGCAGCGGGGCGTGCGTCTTTTGCCTGCCGCCTTTTTGCCCTGCGGGAGCGCTGCCATCCGCCGGAGGAGCGCGGGGGTGCAGAGCTCAGGAATCAGAGCGCGGGGAGCAGGGGGGGGCAGAATCAGAGTGAGGGAATAAGAGCTCAGGAAGCAGAGCGCGGGCTCGCCTCATCCGGCGTGCAGGCCGGCTCTTTTGGCAGGGGCGCGGCGCGGTGCAGCTTTCGTTTGCGCATGAAAAAAGCGCTTCCTTTGGGGGAAGCGCTTTTTGCATCCATGTCAGGTCGTTACATGCCGAGAAGTCGCGGCAGGAACAGCGTGATGTCCGGGAAGAGCGTGATGATGATGAGCGCGAGCGTGGCCGCGCCCAGCATGGGCAGCACGGGCGGGGTAATCTGCTCCATGGTGAGGTTGCTTATTTTCGCGCCCACGTAGAGGTTGACGGCCACGGGCGGCGTCACCTGGCCGAGGGCGAGGTTGATGGTCATCATCACGCCGAACCACACGGGGTCCCAGTTGAAGTGGGCCATGATGGGCAGAAGGAAGGGCAGAAGGACGTAGTAGATGGATATGGCGTCCAGCAGCATGCCCGCGATGAACAGGATGACGTTGATGAGAAGCAGCAGCACGATGGGGTTGTCGGACAGGGAGAGCAGCACGGCGGCTCCGCGTTCCACGAGGCCCACGGTGCTGGCCACCCAGGCGTAGAGACCGGCGCAGGTGACCACGAACATGATGACGGCGGTGGCCTTCACCGATTCCACGAGAACATCCACAAGAATGGAGAAGGAATTGATGGTGCGGTAGATGAACACGCCCACGAACAGGCCGTAGAAGATGGCCACGGCCGCGGCTTCGGTGGGAGTGAACACGCCGCCGTAGATGCCGCCGAGAATGACGACGGGGGTCATCACGCCCCAGAAGGCTTCGCGCAGGGCCTTGGACACGGGCATGGTGCGGGGGTTGCCGCGGTAGCCCTTCTTGCGGGAGGTGAGAAGCACCGAGCCCATGAGGAAGAGGGCCACCACCACGCCCGGGATGAAGCCGGCGGCGAAGAGGGCGGGGACGGAGACGTCGGCTATGCCGCCGTACACGATGAAGGCGATGCTGGGCGGAATGACGATGGCAAGGCCGGAGGTGACGGAGACGGTGGCCGCGGCGAAGGGCTTGTCGTACCCGCTTTTCACCATGGCGGGAATGAGGATGAGGCCGAGGGCCGCCACGGTGGCCGGGCCGGAGCCGCTCACCGCGCCCCAGAAGGTGGCCACGCCCACGGTGGCCACGGCGAGGCCGCCCGTCATGTTGCCGACTATGGTTTCCACGAGCATGACGATGCGGGAGGCAATGCCTGCGCGTTCCATGATGAAGCCGGCCAGAATGAAGAAGGGAATGGCGAGCAGCGGCACCTTGGCGATGCCGGCGAAGAAGTTGTAGGAGAGCATGTCCACGCCCATGTCCCACCACCAGCCCACGAGCAGGGCGGAAAGGCCGAGGGATATGGCGATGGGCACGCGGAAGATGAGCGGGACGATGAAGGTGACGAGAAGCCAGAAGGCGGGGTCTTTAAAAAGTTCCATGTCCATGCGTATGCTCCGTTGGGGAATGGTCTAGTAGTTCCTGGTGCGGAAATCTTCCCGGACTTTCTGAAGAATACGCACGATGATGAGGACGGAGAAAAGGGGCGTGGCGATGGTGTAGAGCCATACCGGAATGGCCAGGGATTCGGAGACCACGCTGAGCTCTATTTCGTCCATGACTTCGATGCTGCCCTGCCAGCAGAGGGCGGCGAAGAAGACGATGCAGCAGACGATGCTGAAGACGTACAGGAACTTTCTGACGGGACGGGGTATGGCGTCGTACAGCAGGTTCATGCTGAAGTTGCCGCCTTCGCGGAAGGCCCGCGAAGTGCCCAGAAGAACTAGCCATACGAAGAAGTTGACGGTCAGTTCTTCCGATGAAGAGAAGGAAAAGTTGGTGCAGTAGCGCACAATCACGTTGATGAACGAGATGCACCCCATCACGGCCAGCAGCAGTGCTCCGAGAACTTCCTCGAAGCGGGCGTTCAGAAAGCTCCACCTAATGACAATCCCCGATGATGAAAAGCGGGAGCGGC
>CALUPQ010000033.1 GCA_944322695.1 uncultured Mailhella sp.
GGACAGGCTGGTGCGCGATTTTCGTCCCGACGTCGTCAACTGTCACAGGGGTGAGGCCTTCGTGCTGTGGGCGCTCATGAAGAAGAAGCATGATTTCGCCCTTGTGCGCACCCGAGGGGACCGTCGTCTTCCCCGGGGCGGATGCATCAATCGCTGGCTGCACTGCCGCGCGGCCGACGCCGTCATCGCCACCAACACACTCATGACGCGGCACTTCGCCGAAGTGCTGAAAGTGCCTGCCGACCGATTGCATACCATTCTCGGCGGTGTGGATACCGCACGCTTTCATGCGGATGCCGCGGCCCGGGAGGAAATGCGGAAGCGTTACGGATATGCCGATGAGCACGTGGTCATGGGGCTTCTGGGGCGCATGGACGAAGTCAAGGGCATTCGTGAAAGCATTGCCGCGCTGGCCGTGGCGCGCAGACTTTCTCCCGAAGCAGGAAGACTCCGTTTTCTTGTTATCGGTTTCGACTCCGAGTTCTCCACCGCCGACGTCGCCCGCTGGACGAAGGAGGCCGGGCTTGGTGACCTGGGCGACATCGTCACAGTCACCGGAAAGGTGGACAGGCCGGAGAGGGTCATCAACGCGCTGGATTTCGGCATTCTGGCCTCTCTGGGCTCGGAAGCCATTGCCAGAGCGGCGCTGGAGATTATGGTCAGTTCCGTTCCCCTCATTTCTTCCACGACGGGTGTCATGCCCGACCTCATTCCCGAAGAGTACAGCTTTGTTCCCGGCGATGTGCAGAACATGGCGGAGAGAATGGTGCAGGCGCTGGACTCTTCCTGGAGAGACACGCTTGCCGATGTCTGCAGAAGGCGCATATTCGAGGGCGGACTCCGGCTGGAAGACTTCCTTTCCTCTACCTTGAGCGTCTATGAAGGCATACCTTCGGTTCGGAAGGGGTGACGGACGGTCCGAACAGTTTTTTCAGATGACGTATAGGCAAGGCGGCCGCCTCCGGTGGGAACATCGGGGGCAGCCGCTTTTTCGGTTAAAACTCTCGCCAGAAGGAAGGCACTTTGTCCCTCGTTCCTTGAAGGAACGTCTCAATTTCATAAGGTCTGGACGGCTTCAGGGGATGGCGAGTCCATAAGACGGAAGGGCGTGAAGAGATGAAAGAACAATGGTCCGTCAGGCCGTTGTTTTGGATGTGCGTACCGTAGAGCCCTTTGTATGAGAGAAGCTCCGCTTTCGGAGAATATTTCCGAGCAGCCGGAAGATGGTTTCCTCGCATTTGGAAGGGGAATGTCGTGCGTTCAGGCGACCTTCCCGTCCTCGTGCAGTTCCGGGGAGTCCGCGGGGAAGGGCTGTCTTTCTTCCTTCACGCGTTCCTTGAGGGACGTTGGGAAGCCTGGCGCCGCCGTTTTTCAGAGTGGAACATTTTGTGAAGAATCCTCTTCCTGTTTCGGCCTGTAGCTTTTTCCCCAGAGGTTTGAGAAAACGGCGTGGTCGTCGTACAGGTCTTTTTCAAAGAAGGACTGAAGAGGGTAGCCCAGTATGACGAGACTGACGGGTCTCACCGTGCCCGGCAGGGAAAAGGCGGAAATAAATGCTTTTTCTCTTGCTTCCAGAGGGTGTATGCCGCACCAGAGGGAGCCCAGCCCCATGGCCCTTGCCGCCAGCATGATGTTCTGGGTTGCGACGGCACAGTCCTGCGGCCAGAAAAGGGTTTGCGGCTCGATAGAAGTGTCGCAGCAGACGAGAATGGAAAGAGGCGACTGCCGGGCAGGTTCTGCCGAAGGATGAAGCGCCGGCAATGTGTCGAGGGCGTTCCTGTTGGTAATGACGATAAAGCGTCTGGTATGGGCGTTTTCCGCAGCCGGAGCGGAGAAGGCCGCGCGAAGCAGGGTGTGAATGGTGGAGCCGTCTATGGGACGGCTGGAAAAGCCGCGCATGCTGCGCCTTGTGAAGATGGCGGAAAGGGCGTCTGTAGATGGCATATCGTCTCCTTTTTTTTCAGCATAGACCAAAAAGGGAGACGTGAAAGAGCAGAAGGAGATGATACTCATGCCCGGCATGAGTATCATCTCCTTCCTATGCAAGCGTGTCTTACGACAGGGGAAAATTACGCCTCCTGTGCTTCCGGAGCGCGTTCCCACAAGGTCAGAGCACGGCAGACCTCTTTGCCGTCCGTCTCTCTGCGTATGGAGTGCAGCCGGGCGCAGGGGGCGGGGCGGCCGAAAACGTCCTGAGGCGTTTCCACGGGCGTTTTTGCCGGACCGCACAGGCAGACCAGCTCGTCCTTCGGAAAGCTTTCGGCCCGGAAGGTGATGTCCACCAGTTTCGGCATGAGCGGTTCCTTCCAGCCGTGCGTGAGCGCGGGGGCGGGTGGCAGCGTTTCCAGAAGCCAGGCCAGGTACCTTGTATTGTTCACATGACCGTTGATGTCCAAATCGTCTCTTCGTACGCGGATGGGGCAGCTTTGCGCGAGCTCCGTATCCGGGCGTGGAATGACGCGGCAGCTGAACGGTTCGCACGGACGGGGGGCGCGGGGATATTTCGGTGCCAGAGGGGCAGGCAGCTGGGCCATGGCCCGGCCTGCAATATCCATGACCGACCATGCACTTCCTGCGCTGGCAATGAGCTGGCCGGAGCCGTCATAGACTTCATAGCCGCGGTGACCGAAACGGTCCAGCGTGGAGGGCCAGGTATGGATGAGCAGCTCTTCTCCCGCCCGGGGCAGGCGGGTCATGCGCAGTACGAGGCGGGTGAGCACCCATGTCAGTCCGTAGGGGAGCAGCTGCTCTTCGCCGAATCCCAGCCTGTCGGCATTTCTGCCGGCGGCTTCCTGAAGCCAGTTGGCAAGAGAGGAAAGCGTGGCCACGCCGTTTTCGCCTATTTCGCCGTATCGGACGGAGAGCGTCAGCTCGGAGGCCTCATCCGTCCCCTCATAACGTTCGGGCATAATACCGCCTCAATATGTTTTTGTCCGCTGCGTTTCGGGTCGGCGGACGGGGCCGCACGGGGGAGTGCGGGTCAATAGTTTTTCTTCCATTCCAGACCGACTTCCGTGTTATTGGCGGAAGCCCTGGCCTGGGCCTCCAGCCCGGGTGTGAGCTCTATTTCCACCACGGCCTCGGTTTCGCTTTCACGACCGAGCCCCTGCTGGACGCCCACATATACGTTGTCGCGCACATAGGTGCCCATTTCCAGCGAAGTTCTGGCATTTTCCCCTTCCTCGGGGGTGTCGTTGTCGGAACTCAGCTTGAGCACGTCCAGTCCGAAGACCTTGCGCCCGAAAGCCATGACGCTTCCGCCGCCGAATCCGGCCAGCTCCGCCGCGCCGGCCGCAAGCTGTATGGCCTGCACATGGCTGAGCGAGCCGGCCGACTGGTTGAACATCACCTGTGACAGAATTTCGTCCTTCGGCATTTCCGGCTCGCTGGAAAGGGCGATTTCCGGCCCGGTGACGGGGCCGCTTACCGTGATGTCGGCGGTGATGGCCGAGGCGACGTACTGCATGACGATGTTCAGCACGGGACTGACGGGCCAGCCGCCGTCGAAGGTGATGTCGCCTTCGGAGAGTTTGAAACGTTTGCCGAGAATGTCGAGCGTACCGCGCACGGCTTCCACGCTGCCGGTGACGGACGGCCTTGCCAGGGGCCCCCTCAGCCGGATGTCGCCTTTCCATTCGGAGTCGAGCCCGTAACCGCGGATGAAGAACTGATTGGGAATGCGTATGCGTGCGTTCAGTTTGCCCTGCAGCGTCGGTTCCTTCGGGGGCGCCGTCTGGCCCGGCTCTTCAATGGGCAGGGTGACGATGTCGCCGCCGGGCAGGCTGGTCAGCTGTATCTGTCCCTTGTCCACCGTGATGTCGGCCCGCACGGAAGGAGAAGTCACCGTGCCGCTTACTCCGGCCGAGCCGGAGAGCATGATTTGAATGTCCTGTCTGCGCAGAGGGGAGAGCTTATCCACCTTGCCGTTCATGGAAAGCGCCATGCCCGAGGGCTCGAACCAGCCGGACAGCTCAAGCGTGCCTTTGCGGCCGTCGGCGGCGGACAGCTCCATGTTCAGTCTTCCGCCGGACTTTCCGCGCAGCTTCAGCTTTTCGGCATCGGCGCGCAGGCGGATGGAGCGCAGCTCCACGCCCTGGACGATGTCGGCGAATCTGCCGTTGTCGAGCGCGGCATGAAGGGTCAGCTCGGGCGCGGCGGGACTGCCGCCGAGAGAGGCTTCCACATCGGCCCGGCCTGCGAGGCGCTGCCCGTCGAGAGGAACGAGCTGCCATATTTTTCCGAGTTCGCCGGAAAGGGCGATGCTTCCGCGCAGCGGCCCGCGGTTGTCGGGCAGAGAGACGCCTTCGGCGGGAGAGGTGAAGGGCAGGGAGATGTCCACGAGCGCCTTGTCTAGCCCGAGCGCCCTGAGGCTTTCCTCCGTCATGGCAAGAGAAACGTCGAGCATCCGCCGTTTGCCCTTGGCGGCAAGACTGCCTGAGACATCGCCCGAGACGGGGGGCAGCGTCGCGCCCGGCAACTGTATATTGTTAAAGTTCAACTTGAAGTTTCCGGAAGGTCGGCTCAGCTGACCGGAAAGCTCTGCACCGAAGGAAACGTTTCCTGTGGGAAGGGATGGAAGAAGAGTCTGCCATGCGGCAAGCTCCACATGGCTTATTTTGGCGTTGACGTGGGCGCGTTCTTTTGAAACGGCCCCGGAGAGTTCCGCACTGCCGCCGGGAACAAGGGTCAGGGACAGGGCGGGGACGGACAGAGAGTCCTTGCCGTAGCGCAGCGTTGTCGGTCGGGAGAGGCTTATGCCTGCGGGAGACGTTCCTGTAAGCCCCAGAAGGGAAGGGCTGACCTCGGCCGAAAGCGTGTTCACCGTGATTTCCCCCGGCTTCCAGCGCAGGGCGAGGTCCGTGCGGACATCGCCACGGCTCTGAACGGAGGCTCGGGCGCTTTTCTGCCCCCCTTCCATGGTCACGGCGACACGGTTCAGGGAGAAGGATGCGCTTTTCAGCGTCTTCAGCGAGGTCTTGAGGTTCAGCTCCGGAAAGCCCCAGAGGTCCTTAGCCTTGAGAGAGCTGCTCAGTCCGGATAGGGAAAGGTCTCCATCGCTCAGGCGGAAACTGTCCAGCCTGCCCTGCCATTCCAGCTGCTGCTTTTGAAGGGACGAGAGCCGTATGTCCAGCGTAAGGGGGGAACCGGACATGCGGAGGCCGGAAACGCGGGAGACGGGATTCCAGTGACGGATATGAACGCTGACGTTTCCGTCCAGAGCCGGCAGCGCCATGCCTGCAAGCTCTTCCATGCTGCCTTTTTCCGGCATCGGAGGGAAGAAAGGCTGCAGAGCTTTCAGGCTTCCCTGAAGGCTGTTGTCTTCAAGGCGCAGGTCGAGTTTTTCCAGCGCAAGGCAGAGTCCTCTGCCGGAAGGTGTTTCGCCATCCTCCACGCTCCATCCCGTATCCAGGGAGGTTTTCTGTCCGTTGATGATGAGGGAGGCTTTCGCCTGACCTGCAAGCAGAGCCGAAGGTGCGGCGGACGGTTCCTGCGGGGCTTTTTCGGCAGCATGCGGGGCGGCCATGCGCGGCAGTTCTTCCATGAGTCGGGGAATGTCCGCCAGGGGAACCTGCAGGGAGGCACGGGCTTTTTCCAGCGTCATGCCCGGCAGTCGGAAACTGTCGCTGGCGAGAGAGAGGTCGGTGCGAAGCGCCGTCATTGGTCCGGAAATATCCGCCGTGAAATTCGCGTTTCCTGCAATGTCCGGGGAAATCCCTCCGGCGTCTGTCAGGCTGCATGCCGCATGCAGAGACACGTTCGTCTCGGGCGAATGCAGCGTTTCGGAAAACTGCACCTGTCCGTGGACGAGCGCTTCAAGACGGCCAGCTTTCAGGAAAAGTTCATCCAGCGTGATGGTCTGGTGCAGAAGGTCTTTGCCTTCCGTCCCGGCGGAAAGCCGCAGCGTTCCTTCCTTGCCGAAAAGGGCGGCCAGGGTGGAATCGCTCCAGTCCATGTCCGACAGGTCGGCAACGGCGGATGCGTTCAGCGTGACGGTATCCTTCTGTCTTGCCTGAACGGTGAGCGTGGCGTGAACCTGACCGTTCTTCTGCCCGGCGAGGGCCCACAGCTTTCCGGCGGCAGCGCCGCTTTGCAGCGTAAGCGTGGTGAATGCCTGTCTGTCCGCCTCCTTCAGCAGGATTTCCGCTTCGGCCGAAGCCGTCAGCATATCGTTTTCCGTGCTGCTTTCCAGCAGGCGACCTGTCAGATTGACGGAAAGGCGTTCGGGGTCTCCTTTTCCTTCCAGAGAAAAGAGAAGCGTCGCATCGCTGCCCATGTCGTCCGGCAGAAGGGCGGCCAGGCCTAAGTCGGACCCCTGCGCGTTGAGGGCGAGCTCTGTCTTCGGAGAAAAGGACGCGAGCAGATGCAGAGGCTGGCAGGAGAAGTCCTCCCGCCGTACATCCAGCGTCAGATTCGCGCCTTCGGCGCCGAGTGCGGCCGAGGCGGACAGGGAAGCCGTCATGTCGCTTCCCGTGAGCGAAGCGGGCAGGACGGCCTGGGAGACGCTCAGACTTTCCACTCGAAAAAACGGGAGCCAGAATGGCCAGTCTTCCAGCAGGGCTCCGGCCGCGTTCAGGGCCTGTTCCGGGGAAAGAGGCTCTTTTTCCTTCTCCTGGGGTTCAGGAGTGGGAATTAGCTCCGGCAGACGTAGGAGGCGGGGATTTTTCAGGATAAGCTCCGAGACGGCCACGACCTTCGGCAGGGCCGACCAGTCCATGACAAGCTCGGCGTCGTCCGCTTCCAGCCATGGGCCGTGCCGGTCTTCAAGAACGATGCCGGATACGAGAGCCCGGGAAGGAAGCGGCCCTTGGAACGAGTCCATGCGGGCGGAAAGGCCTCCGGGCAGGGAGGCGAGCGCTTCATTCAGCGTGGCCGTGAGCCATGCTTCGCCCGTCTGGCTTCTGAGAAAAAGAAGAGCGGCGCACAAAGACGCCGTGATGAGAACGAGAAAGGCCGCAAAGCCCAGGGCGGCCCGCCGCAGCAGGCGGCGACGGCCTGAGCACGTTGTTTCGGGATTTTTTTCCGGGGCCGTCTTTTCCCTGTCCGTGGTATCGTGGTCGCTGGTGTTCATCAGAAGGTCTGCCCGATGCTTATATATATCTGATAGCCCCTGTCGTCGCTTGTTTTGTCAAGAGGCACGGCGACGTCGAGGCGTACGGGGCCGATGGGAGTGAAGTAGCGCAGCCCGAGGCCTGCACCCCACTGAAAATCGCTGAAAAGGCGCGGCATTTCCTCTTCATAGACCATGCCGCCGTCGATGAAGGGCACAAGCCCTATGCTTTCCGTGACGCGGAAACGCGCTTCCAGATTGACTTCATGAAAGGAACGCCCGCCCAGAGGTTCGCCGTCGCGGTCTTTCGGACCTATGGCCTGATAGGAGTAGCCTCGCACGGAGCCGCCTCCGCCGCAGTAGAAACGCAGGGAAGGCGGGATGTTTTCCATGGAGACGCCCATGAAGGAGCCGAGGGACGTTCTGGCTGCCAGAACCAGCACGTCATCGTCGAAGGGAGCGTAGTAGCCGGACGCCGTCATTTTTGCCGAGACGCCGGAGAATTCGCCGTTGTAGTAGCCTGTGGTGGGGGCGGCGTCCCACTGAACATAGCTGCCCTGCGTGGGATTCATGATGTCGTTGCGGGTGTCTCTTCTCAGGGCAAAGATGAGGCTGGCATAACGGTATTCATCCTTCGAGCTTCGGGTTACGGTACCTTCTTCGCCGAAGAGCTTCGCACTGGCCCACCACGAGGAGGATATTTTCCGTTCCAGACCGACATAGGCGTTGAAGGCCGTGGTGTCGTAGGCGTCGGTATCTTCCCTGAGGTAGGAGGAGCCGGCCAGCAGTTTCTGGTCGCGGTCGCCGAAGTCCGGCTTTTCGAAGTCCGCCTGCACGCCGCGTTTGTCCTGTGCGAAGGGCAGTTTCATGGTCAGCTTTTCGCCCGCGCCGAAAAGGTTGCGGTGCTGCCACTCTCCCTGTACGCCCATGCCCGTGTCGGTGGCATAACGCGCGCTGGCGCTCACGGTTCGGAAACTTGTCTCCCGCAGGTTCACGAGCACGGGCAGCTTGATATAGGATTCCCCCGGAACGGCGCTGCCCTCGGAGGAAGGCGCGGCCTTTACGTCCACGGAGCGGAACAGCCCCAGCTTCTGCAGCTCGCGGCGGTACTGCTGAAGACGGCGGTCGTCCCAGGGCTGTCCGTCCTGCCAGGTGACGAGTCCCTTCAGGTAATCCGTCTTCACGTTGTCCGACCCCTGTATTTTTGCGTCTCCCATGACGGCTGCCGGACCGGGATTGATTGTCATGTCGGCGTTCAGGGTCTTTTCTGTCTTGTTCAGCGTGTAGCGCGCGGAAGAGACGGCCGCCTCGGGGTATCCGCCCTGATGCAGCGTCTGGGGGACCTCCGCCACGGAGGCCAGTACCTTGTCGGCTTCGGCGGGGGCGTTCGGGGGCAGGCCGGAGAACTCTTCCGGAATGCGCTCGGGCTCCGGATTGAGCCCGGGAAAGGACGGCAGCGGTCCTGGAGCGGGCCGGTAGGACAGCGTGGTTTCCCCTATATGGTAGCGCGGTCCGGGGACGAGCGTCAGCGTTACATGCGCCTCTCCGCCTTCCTTTTCCGGTTCGCTGAGGGTCGTCTCTGCCGCACCGTCGTAATACCCCAGGGAGTGAAGGAGCTTGACGGCGGTTTGCTTGTCGTTGCGGGCGCGTCGTTCAAGGCCGAGCATGCCGTCCGGCGGTTCGCTTCTCAGCTGCACGAGCTGGCTGTGCCGTTCCATGGAGGAGCGCAGGGAGGAGAGGCCTTCTCCTTCCACACGGATGTCCACACGATAGCGCACCGGCTCCGTATCGAACAGCGGCGCGGCCTCTTCCTGGGGAGTTTGGGTGTACGAGACAAGGCCGCACCCCGAGAGCGGGCACAGAAGAACGAGTGCTCCCAGAAAAAGCGGTATCTGGCGTAGGGCAGGGGTCATGCTGCAAGCACTAGCATGGCTGTGCCCGACTTGCAAGGGAGAGAGGAAAGTCTCGAAAAGAAATCACGCCCGTGCAACAGTCAGTGCTTCAGTGTCTGGAAGAATTGTTTCAGTCTGGGATGTTGCGGGCGCTCGAAGATGTCCTGTGCCGTTCCCTGCTCGAGAATCTCGCCCTTGTCCATGAAAAGCACCCTGTCCGCTGCCTCGCGGGCGAAGCCCATTTCATGCGTGACGACAAGCATGGTCATGCCCTGTCGGGCCAGCGTTCCGATGAGCTCCAGCACTTCGCCAATCATTTCAGGGTCAAGCGCGGAAGTCGGCTCGTCGAAGAGCATGAGGCGCGGCTTCATGGCCAGAGCCCGGATAATGGCCACCCTCTGCTTCTGTCCGCCGGAAAGTTCGTCGGGAAAGGCGTTTTTCTTGCCCGCAAGCCCTGTACGCTCCAGAAGTTCCTCGGCCATGAGTTCGGCCTCGCTCCGTTTCATTTTCCGAAGAAGCATGGGGGAGAGCACCATGTTTTCGAGAACGCTGAGGTGCGGAAAGAGGTTGAAGGACTGGAACACCATGCCCATGTCCTGCCTCAGTCGGCAGATGTCGCAGTCGGGGGAGTAAATGTCCTGCCCCTCCACAAGAATCTGTCCTTTCTCTATGGTTTCAAGACGGTTGACGCAGCGCAGCACCGTGGACTTGCCGGAGCCGGAAGGACCGATGAGAAAAACCTTTTCCCCTTCCGCCACATCCAGAGAGACGTTGCGTAAGGCCGGCATGGAGCCGTAATGTTTCCAGATGCCGCGAAGAGAAAGAAGAGGGGAGGAAGATGGCGTCATCAGCGTGTCCGAGAAAAATGGCATGGGGTGTGTGAAAAAAACGGTGACTTTCGTTTTTTGCAGCAGGAGCGACTTTTCTGTCAAGGCGCTCAGGAAACGCCGCCCTTGTGAAGCGTGCCCGACATGGGAGCAGAGAGAAAGCCGGGGAAATCGGTTTCGGAAAGGAAAAGCCTGCTTCGAGTCCGCTTTCAGGCTGGACATGAAACGCCGCCCGGGTATATTCCTTGGACAAAGAAAAAGGAAGGACGCTCATGACACAAGCCTTTGTCTGCCTCGGCTCCAACATGGGAGATGCCGAAGCGCATCTTGCCGCCGCCCGACGGGAGATAGCCTCCCTGCCGGGAATAACGCTGGAGGCGGAATCCTCCCTGTATCGCACGGAACCGCAGGGCAAGAAGGACCAGCCGTGGTTTCTGAATCAGGTGCTGCAGCTCTCCTGCGCTCCCGAAGTGACGGCCGAAGGCCTTCTGGATGCTTTGCTGGAACGGGAAACCGCGCTGGGAAGGGTGCGCGATGCCGCGGACAGGTTCGGTCCCCGCGTCATCGACATGGACTTGCTCCTTTTCGGCAGTGAACGGAGGGAGGAGGACCCGCACCTCATTCTGCCCCATCCGCGCATGGGGGAGAGGGCCTTCGTGCTGGTCCCTCTGGTTGAAATCGCCCCGAAGCTCATGATGCCAGACGGGACGGCGGTGCGGACGCTGCTTGAGCGACTGCAGTACCGTCTTGAAGGTTCCGCCATTTTTCAATAGATTCGACTCGTCCGCGCTGTTCCCGCAGCGCCCTGCCTTAACGCCAGCCCTGCTCAGGAGAGAGTATGATTATCAAGGTCGCCATTTTCGCACTGGTTTGCTATGTCCTGTACCGCCTGTTCATGAACGACAATAAGAAAAAAGCAGAAAAGGAAGCCCAGCAGCAGAAAAAGCGCATGGAATCGGGCGAGCTTGTTCAGGACCCGGTGTGCGGCACCTACGTGGACAAGAACGGCTCCATCACCGTGCGCAACGGCGACCAGACGCTGCACTTCTGCAGCTATGAATGCCGTCAGAAGTATATCGACAAGGTGACCGAACAGCGCAAGTTGAATTAGTCTTGTCTTTCAAGAGCCCATTATGTGTAAAGGCCCGGTTTTTACCGGGCCTTTTTCGCAGGTACGGGCTGCCCCGAAAGGAAAGGCATGGCCGGAGCAGACGGGAAATTTTTCGGTTGGTGAAAGCGCGGAGGGCTTTGCCTGCCCGTGGAGCCGTCTTTTCCCGGGTGGCCGTGGAGCTCGTGCTCCTTGCGGTTCTGTCTCTGGTCTTGCCGAGGCCTTGAAGCGTAAGGGTATGGGCAGAAAAGACCGTTCTTTCCGGCGTTGCCGGTCTGCATCCGGCGCAGGTTCCAGACGGGAGAGCCGGGCTGATACGTTGTGCTTTGCCTGCCGTGCAGGGGAGCGTTTGCATGAAAAAAGGCCGCCTCCCTGCAACGGCAGATGAAGCGGCCCGGACAACGTTTTTGTTGTTCAGCTCTGAGGCTCTGTTTCCGGTTTTTCCGTGAAGGCGCAGAAGTAGCGGGCCGTACCGTTGACGTCATATCGCATGGTGGCCGTTTCCTTCCAGCGCAGGGAGGGTTCTTCCTTCAGTTCCTCCCGGGAAAGAAAGACAATCTGCCCGTCGGGGGTCAGATGCCGCTGTACGAAGCTCAGAAGTTCCTTCCACGGCATGAAGGCCCGGCTGACGATGAGGTCGGCCTTCTTGTTCTCCATGAACTGCTCCGCGCGTCCCCGGAAGACGCGGGTATCCTTCAGAGGATAGCGGGCCAGTACCGTGGAAAGGAAAATGGTGCGCTTGTCGCGCGACTCCACCATCCAGTAGCTGCCTTCCTGCCAGACCATGCGCAGAGGAATGCCCGGAAGCCCCGCGCCGGAGCCGAGGTCCCACGTGACGGGAGCGGCGGGAAGGGCGGGGAGTATGCGCTCGCGAAGGAAGCCGGCAAGGTGGAAGGAATCGAGTATCAGCTCTTCCAGCGCGTCCCTCCAGTGTCTTGCTCCCACAAGGTTCATCCTTCTGTTCCACTGCATGAGCAGGGAGAGATAGCCTGCAAGCTGCGAGGCCTGTTCCATGGACAGCGGAAAGCCCGCCCTTTCGCAGAGCGTGCGGACAACGGCGGCGGAACAGTCATCAGGCCTTGCCATCGCTGGCCACCCATTCATCGAAGCTGTCTTTGATGAAGCGGACGATGGCCGCGTGTTCCTCACGGCCCGGTCCCTTGATTTCCACAGGGGCGCCGAAGCGCACGTGCACGGGCAGGGAAGGCCGTATCCAGCCTACGTCCTTGATGAGGGAACCTTCTCCCCAGGCGTCCGTCTTGAGCGCAATGGGCACGACTGGCACTCCCGCCTTGCGGGCCAGCTTGACGCCGAGAGAGTTGAAATCCTCTTCCTTCACGTCGGGCTTACGGCTGCCCTGGGTGAAAATGATGACGGAACGACCCTGTTCCAGCAGTTTTTTGACGCCTTCCAGCACCACGGCCAAATCTTCACGGGGATTGGAACGTCCAAGGGCCAGCGGGTCGCGCGAAGCGAGTACCGGACCAAGGCAGGGATACTCCAGCAGGGATTTCTTCACCACGAAGGTGACGTCCTTGCGGG
>CALUPQ010000034.1 GCA_944322695.1 uncultured Mailhella sp.
TTCAACCTGGGCCTCGGTGAAGTGTCCTGCACCTTCTGCGGTCAGTGCCGCAAGGTCTGCCCCACCGGCGCCATCACCCTCAAAAGCGACATCGAGCGTGCCTGGCAGGCTCTGCGCGACCCCGAAAAGGTGGTCATGGTGCAGACGGCCCCATCCGTACGCGTGGCCATCAGCGAACCCTTCGGCGGCAAGCCCGGCGACATCGCCACCGGCCAGATGGTCAGCGCCCTGCGTCGCCTCGGCTTCGACAAGGTGTTCGACACCAACTGGTCGGCCGACCTCACCATCATGGAGGAAGGTCACGAGCTTATCGAGCGCGTGAAGAACGGCGGACAGCTGCCCATGATTACCAGCTGCTCCCCCGGCTGGATAAACTTCATCGAGATGTACTATCCCGACCTGCTGTCGCATCTGTCCACGGCCAAAAGCCCCCAGTCCATGTTCGGCGCCATGCTGAAGACCTACTATGCCCAGAAGCAGGGTCTGGACCCCTCGAAAATCGTCTCCGTGTCCATCATGCCCTGCACGGCCAAGAAGTACGAAGCCCGTCGCCGCGAACTTTCCGCCAGCGGCTATGCCGATACCGACATCGTGCTCACCACCACGGAACTGGCACAGATGATTAAGGAAGCCAACATCAACTTCTTCGCGCTGCCCGAAGAGGAGTTCGACCCCATCATGGGTCTCGGCTCCGGCGCCGGCACCATTTTCGGTGCCACCGGCGGCGTGATGGAAGCTGCCGTGCGCACCGCCTACAAGGTCATCACCGGCGAAGAGATGGAACCGGTGGAACTCGAGGCCGTGCGCGGCATGGACGGCATCCGCGAAGCGGAAGTGGACTTCAACGGCGCGCTCAAGCTCAAGGTGGCCGTCGCCCACGGCCTCGCCAACGCCCGCAAGGTCTGCGACATGATTCGCGAAGGCAACCCCCGCGGCTGGAACTTCATCGAAATCATGGCCTGCCCCGGCGGCTGCATCAACGGCGGCGGTCAGCCCATCAACATGGAAGCCGACACGCCCCGTCGCCGCATCGAAGCCCTCTATCGGGACGACCGCAACCTGCCCGTGCGCAGAAGCCACGACAACCCCGAAATCAAGACGCTCTACGAGGAATTCCTCGGTGCGCCCAACAGCCACAAGGCTCACGAACTTCTGCATACGCGCTACTATGAACAGTACCGCTCCTGCAGAAGCAAGTAAGTCCCGCTTCTGAAACAGAGGCGCCCCAGCCGTAACAGGTCGGGGCGCCTTCTTCTTTGAAAAAACTTTTCGCAGCCCGGATAGCCGCATGACCATAAACGTTTCGTCACCCGGCAGTCCCCCCCCCGCGCCCTTCCGGTTCAGCACGCTCTTTCCGTAAAAAAAAACGGCTCCGCCTCTTGCCTCGCCTTCCTTCCGGCACCATATAGTGTTTCCGGCCTTCTTGTCCTCTCTTCCGCATGCTTTGACTTTTGTTTCGCCTGCAGCCAATATGAGGAGCCCAACCGGCACCATCCATGGAGGATTTATGTCTGAAACTCGCTTTCTTTCCGAAATATTCAATATACAGCCCCCTCACTGGGGACTGCGCGGCGACCCGTACCTCTGGGAAGACATGAAAAAAGCCTTCGCCGATACCCCCTTCCCCTACAGCGCCCGTGAGCTGGTCGTGGACATACACCGCATTTTCCGGGAAAAAACCGGCGAGGAGCTGAGCAACACCGCCCGGCCCTTTGTGGAAGCCTACGCCCACGGCGGCACGAGCTCCGGCATGATTTCCGGCAAATTCTGGCTGGGAACGGCCATCCCCCTGCTGCTGGCCCTGCGCGACGTGGCGGAAAACAACATGGAGGAATTCGACAAGATTCTGGCCGACGGTACGGCCCGCTTCGCCCTGCGCAGCCACCCCTGCACCCCGCAGTGATGCGACTGACGAAGTCTTAGACAAGTTTCCACCCCGTGCATGAGTCCGGCTGACCTGTGCATGCCCCAACGGAAGGGATTCAAGATTCATCCCCAAAGACCTTCCGCCAGAAAAGACGAAGCGGCACGCCAAGGCTCCGGAACAGCGCCTTCTCTTCCATGCACGACGAACTTGCCATTCCAAAATGAAAAAGCGCCTCTTTCCGTGGAAAGAGGCGCTTTTTCATGCCGTGAAGGCAGAAATCAATGGACGTGTTCGCCGCGCTTGACGCGATAGATGATGGCGGCAATCATGACCGCAAAATAAATGAAAATGCAGCCTACGCCCACAAAGCCCTGAGGGGTGGAGTGCATGGCGCTGATGATGAGTTCTTGCATACCTGTGCTCCTCGAAAATGCTGGACAGCCCTTCCGGCAAAGCCGCCGGAATCAGCTTTCAGCTTTGCCCAAGAAAGACAAAAAGTCAAGGAGGCAAGCCCGAACTGATGGTTTGCCGCCTGCTTTCCATGCACGCGCAGGGCGTTTTCGGCCTCGGGCATCAGGCGCCTTTCCCGAGCGGCAGGCGTCCGGCCTCCCGCGCATGAAAAACTTTTCCCGGAGAGACGGGACACCTCAGAGGCGGCCGCATCCTTACAGACAGGCGCCTCTCCGCCCTTTTGCCTTTCCCCTTCCGCCCTGCTATGATGGCCCGGCATGACAGGAGAACGCGATGACATATCAGAAAAACGACACGCTGGAACTGACGCTGCACGGACTTTCCCCGGACGGCAGAACCGTAGGACGCAGCCCTGAGGGCATGACCGTATTCGTCCGCGGAGGCCTGCCCGGAGAGCGCGTTCTCGTCCGGCTTTCCGCCGTGAAGAAACGCATGGCCGAAGCCGAGCTGCTCGAAGTGCTCAGCACGTCCCCGGAAGAGCGGCCCGCCCCCTGCCCTCACGCCTCCGACTGCGGGGGCTGTCCCTGGCAGTGCCTGCCCTATGAAAACCAGCTTGTCTGGAAACGGCGCATCGTGGAAGACGCCCTGACACGCATAGGCCGGCTTTCCCTTCCGGAAGGCTTCGTGGCCCCCGTGCTTTCGCCCGGCGAAAACGCGCAGTGGGGCTACCGGAACAAGATGGAGTTCGCCTTTGCCGAAGGACCGGACGGGAAAACCCTGCTCGGCCTGCGCAGCCGGGCCTCCCGCAGCGTGACGGAGGTGACGGACTGCCTGCTTCAGACCCCGCGCACCATGGCCGTACTGAACGCACTGCGTCATCTGTGCGCAAAACTCCATCTCAAAGCCGCTCCCTCCGGACCTTCCGGCAGGGGAAAGGCCGCGCCCCGGAAAGGACTCAGCAGTTCGGTACGCCAGAACGACATTCTGCGCTTCGTCGTCATTCGCGAGCCTCTTGCCGGCGGCTGTCTGGTGGAACTCATCACCCTTCCTTCTCCGCAGGAAGCCTCCGTGCTGCAGAAGCTCGGCCGTTCGCTCATGGAAGCGAACGTCGGCGTGACGGGCTTTGTTCTCAGCAGCCGAACAAGTCCCGCAGACGTGGCCTACGGGGAAGAAACCGTCTTTACGCTGGGCGAAACAGGCCTGTACGAAACGCTGCGCCTTCAGGACAGGGACGTGACCTTTCGTCTCGACCACAACTCTTTCTTCCAGGTCAACAGCCGCGCGGCCGAGCTGCTCTACAACACCGCCGCGAGCCTTGCCGCGCCGCTTTTTCCCGCCTCATCAGGCAGACGGTGGGGAGAAAGCTGCTGGGACATCTACTGCGGAGTAGGCGGCCTGGCCCTGACCATGGGCCCGCACTTTGCCCGCGTTTTCGGCCTCGAGGTCGTGGCCCCGGCCGCAAGGCTGGCAGAGCTCAACGCCAGGCAGACGGAGGAAGAAACCGTTTACCGTTTTGAAAGCGCGGACGCCGCGCACCTTGAGCAGCGTTTCCGCAAGCATGGCACGCCCGACCTTCTCGTCACCGACCCTCCCAGGGCGGGCATGGACGAGAACACGGTAAAGTCCCTGCTCAGGCATCGTCCGCCGCGCATGGTGCTCGTTTCCTGCAACCCGGCCACGCTGGCACGCGACCTGTCCCTGCTCGCCCCGGCCTATCGCATCCGAGCCGTACAGCCCGTGGACCTTTTCCCGCAGACTCCGCACGTGGAAACCGTGGTCAGCCTAGAAGCTCTGCCGGAAGAATGACCATGAACAGCAAGCCCGCCGTCATCATCCGACCGGAAAGAGAAGAAGATTACCGGAGAACCGAGGAAGTCGCCAGAGACGCCTTCTGGAATCTGTACCGTCCGGGAGCGGAGGAACACTACGTCGTCCATCACATGCGTCGCCACCCGGATTTCATGCCGGAGTTGTCTTTTGTTCTGGAAATCGACGGCATAGTGCAGGGAGGCATTTTCTACACCCGCTCAAGCATCGTGACCGCTCAGGGCGCGTTTCCCACAATCAGCTTCGGCCCCGTCTTCATCGCTCCGTCGCATCACAGGCAGGGACTCGGCCGCATGCTCATCACGCACTCCATGAACGAAGCACGCCGCCGGGGGCACGCCGCCATACTGACGCTCGGCTACCCGTATCACTACAGTCCCTACGGCTTTCAGGGCGGCAGGTGCTTCGGCATCACGCTGGCCGACGGGAAATATCACATCGGCCTGCTGGTGCTGCCGCTGTGGGAAGGCGCGCTCGACGGCGTGCACGGCCATGTTGAATTTTCCCGAGCTCTGGACGCGGAGCCCGGCGAGGTTGAAGCCTTCGACGCCGCTTTTCCGTACCGGGAAAAACTCGTTCTTCCCTGCCAGAAAATCTATGAGGAAGCCTGCGCCATGCTGGAAGAGTGACGGTCTGCGTCCGTGCGCCTCACCCGGCGCAACGGAAGTGACGCAGTGCCTGTTGCAGTCCGCTCGCCATGACCGTTCTTGCCGCCATGCAGAAACAGTGCCGGAAGTACGACCTGCAGGCCGCCGTTTCGAAACGCGCCCCGCAAAGAACGTGCACGCGCAGAGCCGCCTTCCGCAGCTCCGTGCAGCCCACTTTCGAAGACGCCGCATGGGGAAAACATGGCCGAGCTTTCGGCCCTTTCCCGAAAAACAGCGGGCATGCGCCCCCCGGTGTTCTGCCAATCAAGAGGAACTTTTTTTCTCCCGCTGGAAACGGACCACAAGAAAGCTGGCCAGTACCCTTACCTGAGTATCGTCCTCAATGGCGTAACGGGGATTGTCCACCCCTATGAAACCGACGACCCGCCCCTCTTCCATAAGAGGAACGGCTATCAGCCGCTGAACGTCCTGACTGGTCAGCATTTCCCACTCTAGAGGAGCAATCTTCCTCAACGGTTCCTTATTGTAGATGATGATGGACCGTTGGCTCATGAACAGCTCCATCCACCGTGCCATGGCTTCAGGAGGAACCCGCTGAAGAAACTCCTTCTGGGGAGTGATGCCGGGAGCGCACCATTCAAACGTATTGTCCCAGAATCCGGGCTTCCGGGGAGAGGGTTCAAACAGATAGGCACGGTCGGCCTTATAGAACTCGCCTGCCGAAGCCAGCACCAGACTGACGGCCCGCCCCCAGTCCTGCTGCCTGTGCAGCACGTCCACATAGCCGGTGATGCGCCTTGCAAAGTCCAGGCGTTCCTGCGTCTTGCGGCTGACGTGCTCCCTTCTCGTGATGTCCATTCCCACGCCCAAGCGAAGCGTACGGCCGCCCATATCCAGCAGCTTGCTCTTCAGAAGAAAATGCCTGTCGCAGTAGCTGTTCCAGTCTTCCCATGTATGGAAGGAGTCATGCCGCAGAATGGCATTGGGGCATATTTCGCAGGGGGCATCCCTGCCGCGCAGCACCTTGTAGCACTTTCGCCCCCGGTAGTCCCTGACCCCGAAAAGACGCCTCCCCGCGGGATTGAGGTAGTACACCTCGTATGTCTGAACATCGCACAGGGAAAGAATGTCCTCGGTTTTTTCCAGAATCATGTGCTCGAACTCGAAATAGTCTTCCCGCAGTTCCGACTCCGGCAACGGCTGAAGAGCGCTCAGCGCATGACGCTCGCCCCCGCTCACGTCCACGCGGCTCTTCTGGACGGAAAACTGCTCGGGGGGAACGGGCCTGGCGAAAAAGTAGCCCTGATACCGGTCGGGATGAAGCCGCTCAAGCACCGCCAGCTCCTCCGCCGTCTCCACGCCCTTGCAACATACCCGGACCTGTCCGCTGTCGGCCAGCTCGATGATGTTGGACAACAGGCGCAGATTATAGGCGCTGTGCTGAATATTCCTGACAAAACAGCGGTCAATCTTGATTTCATCAATGGACAGTTCCTTCAGCCAGCCCAGGCTGGAATAGCCGGTACCGAAATCGTCCACCGAAACCTCAATGCCCTCCGCCTTCCACGAGCTGAACACCGTATTCAGATACGGGTAGAGTTCCGAAGCTCCATCCCTTCCGTCACTTCAATGGTCAGCGCGCTTCCCGGCAGTCCGCTCTCCTTGAGCATTCTCAAGACGTCGGCCTGCGTCCCGGGATGACTCAGCTGCACATAGGACATATTGACGCTCACGCGAAAATCGGGAACGGTCTTCCGCCAGATGCGGCACTGACGCAGCGCGTTTCGGATAATCCAGAGCCCGACCGGAACAATGAGTTCGCTCTGTTCCAGCAAGGGAATGCATTCGGCAGGAGAAACCATTCCACGCCTCGGCGATTCGAAGCGAAGCAGCGTTTCCGCCCCGGAAACATCAAACGTCTCGGAACGGACCTGCGCCTGATAGAAAAGACAAAAGCCCTTGAAGTCGCTCTTGACGGCAAACTCCAACTCCTCCAGCAGCTCCATGGCGGCGAGCTTGCGCTCATAGTCTTCCGGCCGGAAGAAGCCCAGCTAATTCTTGCCCGCCATTTTGGCCGCCTCCAGTGAACTTTCGGCGTATTGGAGCAGAAGCTCGCTTCGCGGAACCCGGTATTCCTGCCAGGATACGCATCCTCCCGATATCGTGCACTGCCCCTCCATCTTTTTCCGAACTGTATGGAAGTACGCCTCCACTTCGGCTTTTTCCGCGTCCGGCAACAGGGCGCAGAAACTGCTGCCGTTGACTCTGAACGGAAACAGAGGATGAGGACCGGCATCGCACATGGCATCCCTGAGCCCCTCAAGAACGCCGTCGCCGAACTCCCGGCCATATCTCAGGTTGACCCTGCTCAAATCGTCCACATCCACCAGGAGCAGATAGCCGTCCCGCCCCTGAAGATGCACCTGCTCCAGTTCCTTCAGCAAGGCGCCCTGCCCTTCTTGCTCCTCATGAGCCCTTTGATTTTTCTGCGTGGATAGATGTCCCAGAAAAAAGACGGCCTCGCCCTTCTCGTTAAAATAGCACTTTCCCTTACTGCTTATCCATGAAAGTTGTTCATCGTCGACATATATCCTATAGTTGAAATAATAATTTTCTTTTTCTCTTTTAAACAACTTCTCCACGTGACGTATCAATCTTATTCTGTCATTATGATATATCACATTATACCAGTCATTCAGCGAACATTTTTGACACGATATAAGTTTCGTCAGATTTGTAATGTTATTAGAAAAATAAAACATCTGTTCATTAAATGAGTAGTACTGATAGCATTCTCCCGTACTCTCACCCCAACAGTTCAGTATATGCTGACGAATCTCATTATTTTCCCAAAGGATATCCATAGACTCGATTCTCCGTCCTTTCTGCAGCCCAGGCGTTCTTCCAAAGCATGCCGGAACTTGAACGCCTCTCCTTTTTTCCTTTTGTATCCCCATGATTATGCCGCACAAGCATAGCTGTGGCGAGAGAATCAGGCAACCCCCTGAACCGACTGAACAACATATTCGCGCTTGCGTTCTGCGTCCATAATGCCACGATAACGCCGATGGGGCAGATTCCACGTACGTCATTCCTTCCCTGACGGCCGGCCTTCCCGTACTGCTTCCCGCCGGAAAACGAAACTTGATGCGCGACACGACCCCGGGTATGATGGCGGCGAAACGAATGGCAATATCAAGAAAACCACCATTTATGAGCCTCAGCGCCTGTTTTCGGGGGACGGCGCCCCTTCGACGGGGACATGATGGGACACGTTCGGACAGAGCAGGCGGGCAGAGCCTTCATGCAGGTCTCCGCGTTGAGCCGAAAGGGCATCGCCTGCTCCCATTCCCTCCGGCTCTGAAGGAAGAGGACAAATGAGGAGAGGCGGCACGTCATCGTAGTCTCACGAACACCGCCCCCTGTATTGTCCCCCTTATGCAAAGCGTTCCTGCTTCCCCTGAAACAGAAAACAGGTCCAGCCCGCTCCACGCAATGACGCTCTGCCGAGGCGGAAACCATCTTCGGCAAGACACGAGGTAACGACATGAGACAATGCATGGATTCCGAAAACCTGCACCGCAGACTGAAAAAAATCATCGGTCAGGTGCAGGCCATCGACCGCATGATAGACGAGGACGTTCCCTGTGAGGACATCCTCGCCCAGATAAATGCCGCCAAATCCGCCCTGCACAAAGCCGGACAGGTGGTACTGGAAGGACATATTCGCCACTGCGTGCGCGACGGCATCGAACATGGCGATGCCGACCAGACCATAGCCAGCTTCACCAAGGCCGTGGAACGTTTCGCCAACATGAACTGAGTTTTCACCGGCTGTGACGAACGGCCGGTTTTCTTATTCCCTTCTTGACAAACCCATACCCCTATAGGTATTTTTCTTATACCCCTATGGGTATGGGAGACTTTCATGAACAAAAAAGACATACTGTCGCTCTGGCGTGATTTCAGGACGGAACTTCTCTGCCTCTTCTTCTCGGGCATAGCCCTGCTTCTCAGCATGACGATGCCGTCAGCCTTTCCGGTGGACCCTGCGTGGGTCGCCATCATTCTCTGCGGCGTTCCCATCGTGAAGGAAGCCGTCGTCGGACTGGTCACGGAGTTCGACATCAAGGCGGACGTTCTGGTGGCCACGGCCCTCGTCGCTTCGGTCATCATAGGCGAGGACTTTGCCGCCGGAGAAGTGGCCTTCATCATGCAGCTCGGGGCGCTTCTGGAAGAGGTCACCACCGCCAGAGCCAGGGCGGGCATTGAAAAACTGGTGGACATGACACCGCAGACGGCCCGCTTCCTGCGAAACGGGAAAGAAGAGACGGCTCCGGCGGACACCGTGCGGCCGGGCGACAGGCTGCGCGTGCTGCCGGGAGAAACCATTCCTGCCGACGGCGTCATCATAAGCGGCGAAAGCTCTGTGGACCAGGCCCTGCTCACCGGAGAATCCCTGCCTGTGGACAAGGCTGCCGGGGACGAGGTGTTCAGCGGCACCGTGAACCGTTTCGGAGCCTTTGACATGGAAGCCACGCACAGCGGGGAAAACAGCTCCCTGCAGCGCATGATTCGGCTGGTGCAGTCCGCGGATGCGGGCAAGGCCAAAGTGGTGCGGCTGGCGGACCGCTGGGCCACATGGATTGTGGCGGGAGCATTTGCCGCGGCCCTGGCCACGTGGCTCGTCACCGGCGAAATCATACGCGCCGTCACCATTCTCGTCGTGTTCTGCCCCTGCTCCCTCGTTCTCGCCACGCCCACGGCCATCGTCGCCGCCATAGGCAACCTGACGAGGCACGGCATTCTGGTACGGGAAGGCGACGCCCTTGAGCGCCTGGCGGACGTAAGGCTCTGCGCCTTCGACAAGACGGGCACCCTCACCTGCGGCACGCCTAAGGTCACCGCGGTATGCCCTCTGCAGGAAGAATTCTCCAAGGAATCGCTCTACCGTCTCACCGCAGCGGCGGAACAGCGCTCCGAACATCCCCTCGCCCGGGCCGTTCTGGACGGATTTCGGGAAAGCATGACTTCCCCGCTGCCTGATGTGGAGTCCTTCCGCATGTTTCCCGGTCGCGGTGTCCGCTCCGTTGTGGAAGGATACGACATTCTTGCAGGCAGCGCCGCCTTTCTTGCCGGAGAAGGCGCAGCCCCTGACGACAGCGGACTGACCCGTGCCCTCCCGTATCAGGAGGAAGGCTGCACCATCATCTGGGTGGCAGTGAACGGCCGCCCTGCCGGGTTCGTCGCCCTCTCCGACGTTCCCCGCGCTGAGGCTGCCTCCACCGTACGGGCCCTGAAGGCCTCGGGAATCACTCCCGTGCTTCTTACCGGTGACCACAGGAATGCGGCAAGACATATCGCCTCTGCCCTCGGCATCGGGGAATATCATGCCGAATGCCTGCCGGAAGACAAACTGCGCTTTATGAGCGAACGGCGTGAAAAGGTCTGCATGATAGGCGACGGCATCAACGATGCCCCGGCGCTGAAAAGAGCCCATGTGGGCATGGCCATGGGCGGCATGGGCAGCGACATTGCCGTGGATGCGGCCGACCTTGTCCTCGTGCGCGACGGCATAGGCGAAGTCCCCCACGCCTTCCGTCTTTCCCGGCGCATGATGACGGCCATCCGCTTCAACCTCTCCTTTTCCATGCTGCTGAATTTCGCCGCCATCATTCTTGCGGCCCTCGGACTGCTCAATCCCGTCACGGGCGCGCTGGTGCACAATGCCGGTTCCGTTGCCGTCATTCTCCATTCCGCGCTGCTTCTGAAATGGAAATCCGCGCAGTCCTGACTGTCTGAAAACCTTCCTTCCTTATCTTTCCCTTCAGTCAGGAGGCCCGTTACGGGCCTCTTGCTATTTTTGCAGGAACCTTTAAAGAAAGGGATAGTTCCATAACCTTTTTTAAGGGGCTCCTCATGCCGTTCAGCTGGAAAGACGACTTCAAAATCATACTCGCCGTATGCGTCGCGTCCGTCATCATGGCGCTCAACATCAACACCTTCGTGCAGACCGGCGGGCTCTATCCCGGCGGGGCCACGGGACTTACCATTCTCATCCAGCGCCTTTCGGAAAAATTTCTGGACATCCACCTGTCCTTCGCCGTGGTCAACTTTCTGCTGAACATGATTCCCATCTACATCGGGTTCCGCTACATAGGCAAAAGGTTCACCCTCTACTCCTGTCTGATGATTGTGCTCACCGGCCTTCTCACGGACCTCCTTCCTTCCTACATCATCACGTACGACGTGCTGCTCATCAGCATTTTCGGCGGCATCATCAACGGCTTTGCCATCAGCCTGTGCCTTCGCATGGATACCACAAGCGGCGGTACGGACTTCATCGCCATCTATCTGTCCCGAAAGAAGGGCATAGACTCCTGGAACCTCATCCTCTATTTCAACGTGGTCATCCTGCTCATAGCCGGCTTCTCCTTCGGCTGGGACAAGGCCCTCTACTCCATCTTCTTCCAGTACACCACCACGCAGGTGGTGCAGATGCTCTACAAGCGCTACCAGAAAAAAACGCTTTTCATCGTAACGGACAATCCCGTAAAGGTGTGCGAGGTCATCTACGAAACCTCCAGACACGGCGCAACCATCCTGAAAGGCGAAGGCTCGTTTCATCACAACGAGCGCAGTCTGGTCTATTCCGTGGTTTCCAGCGATGAAAGCAAGAAGGTGGTCGACGCCGTCAGGGAAGTGGACCCGCATTCCTTCATCAACACCGTGAAAACGCAGGAGCTGGCCGGACTTTTCTATCAGCGCCCCACGCAGTAGCCGGCGGCATTCCGGTCTCCGCATCACGCTTTTTCATGTCGTTCCTACATCTATTCCAATATGTTACACATAGATTCCGGGGAACGTCATCTCATCACGCGCCGTCAAAACGACCCATGCCCCCTCGCCTCTCAAAAGCAGGACAGGCGGTCACGGCTCCCGTCCTCAACCTTTTCTCCATTCCACCGAGTCCATCAGACCGGGAGCCTTCCAAAAGCAGCCCCACGTTTTCCGGTACGTCGCGGCCTGACTCATCACAACATGGTCGTGCGACCGTGCATGGGAACAAAAGCCCTGCTCTTTGGCTGTCAAACGAAAAGCAGGGCTGCAATTATCCCCTCATCTCTTCAGCACATGACTTTCCGAAAGCGGAAAAACTCATCCATCCCCGGCATGGGAGAACCGTCCCGGCATACGGGTACGGACAAATCCGGAGCAACGTGATGAGCGTTGAAAAATTCGACGACATGAAAACCGCACTTGTTCACGTAAAAATGAATGTTCCTTTTCTCGAAATACGGAGTCACGGTTTCCCATACTTTCGTCTGCGGATACAGGGCCTCCACGGCACGCCACGCGGCAAGTCCGAGACCCCGTCCATGATAATTCGGAGAAAGGAAGAACAGCTCAAGAATATTGTGTCCGCTCACCTCGTCTATCCGCAGCACCACACCTCCCGTGGCCTCTTGTCCATGAAAGATATGATAGACCACCGCCCCGGGGGCATGGAAGGACGCCCATACTTCCTCATCCGAAGGAATAGGCCCATAGTCCCGTTGCCCGAACGTTTCGTACACGGCGGGAGCAAAGGCTTCCTGAACCGCGCGTACAAGGGCCGGCAACTCCTCATCTGTCGCCTTCACCAGTCTGACTTCATTGGAAAAATATGTCATGCCTTTCTCCTTATAGAGCCGAAGCTGCATGAAAGACAGGAAGGAGTCAACGCAGTCTGCCGAATTGCCACTAGGGATTTGTCTTACTGGAAAACAAGTTCCTGTTCTTTCTCAAGAGCCGAGGCACCGAACATGCCGGACCGGCATGAAATTCTAACGGTCGGCCGCAGCCTGTACATTCAGACACCGCTGTTTCCTTCGCCGACAGACATCCCCCCCCTTCAAAACGACACAAAATCCGCCCTCGCCATTTTTATGTCTTCGGCAGCGTGTTCTTCTGCAATAACGCTTTGATACACCAATATCGTCCCTGTCAGACCGCCTGCTTTCCGAAAACTTCCGCCAGCGTCCATCCTTCACATATCACTACCGTCCCGGTCCCCTTTTCCGATTTCCCGTTTCTGTGCCCGAAAGCACAGTCGTTTTTTCTCTTCCTGCGTATGCTCCTTCAACGGATTCACTTTTCCGTCACCCGGAGGAACACATGACGAACATACTGAAAAAAATGTGCGGAGGAGGTCAGGCTCCACCCCGCACAGGATGGCGCGACATTCTGCTTGCCTGGCTGGGAAGCTGTCTCTCCATAACGCTCATCGCCCTGCTGGAACTCACTGTCACAAGCCGTAACGGCTTTCCCCTGCTCATCGGCTCCTTCGGGGCATCGGCCGTGCTGGCCTTCGGCGCCATACAGAGTCCTCTGGCACAGCCCCGCAATCTGGTAGGAGGACACTTCGTATCCGCCCTCACCGGCGTCACCATGGGCCTCCTTTTCCCGGACAGCACCTGGGTAGCTGCCGGTCTTGCCGTATCCACGGCCATAGCTCTCATGCTTCTGACCGGAACGCTGCATCCTCCCGGAGGCGCTACCGCCCTCATTGCCGTTACCGGCGGCGACGGCATACGGCAGCTGGGCTACTGGTATGCTCTGGTGCCATGCCTGAGCGGAGCCTGCCTCATGCTGCTCATCGCTCTGGTGGTGAACAACCTTCCGCGTTCGCGCCGCTATCCGCTTTACTGGTGGTAACCGGGCTGCTCCAGCAGGGAGACTCAACGCGCAGTCCCAACGAAATACCTTAAGATTCCATGCCTTCGATATAAATGGGGCCCCACCGGCATAGCCGGTGGTTCCTCTTATGCGCCTGTAAGGCTTTCTTACCAGCCGCGCCCTAACAGGCGCATGGATGGTCTGACATCTGCATTTCTGTTACCGGCGGCCCGTAA
>CALUPQ010000035.1 GCA_944322695.1 uncultured Mailhella sp.
TTTTCATGAGGATAAAAGAGACGTACCGACCGCCTCATTTTCCCCATCAGGAAGCTGCCCGATGCAAGTCGGGCACGTCCGACACCTCCCCTCAGCGTGACGCAAAGTCCGCTGAGAAACAACGGCAGCCTGTTGCGATTCTCTCCGTCATATCACCTCAGCAGACGTTTGCCCTCTCTTCCAAACATCACCGCGACAGACGTCGGCCTCCCTTCTCAGCCATCCTGAAATCCTTTCCATTCAACATCCAGCCGGCGAAGACGGATAGACGTCGGACACCGTGGACGGGTTCGAAGGACACACTCACACGGAGAGGGCGTCACGATGCGGCAGCACAGAACGCAGAGCCCTTGCGGCACGGCCCGTCAGACACGCGCAAAAAAAAGACCCGTCGCAGACTTTCCGCCCCCCTGAAACGAATGCAGGCGCCGCTTTTCCTTTCCGAAAAGGCCTTTCGCCTCCTCCCTCTCCCGCCAGCCAATTCCGCCATCCATAAAAAACACGCTCCGCATGACGACGGAACGTGACTCTCCGTCCTTCCCGGGCGTCAGCAGGCAAAGCCCTTCTGTGGGTTCTTCTGCGCGGCAATCAGCTCTCCGTACCCCTGGGACTGTCGGCAGGCGAAGCCTGACGACAGAAACGAGGGGGCGCGGGGGGAATCATTCCCCCCGCCTGCCTTTCCTGTCTTTTCTGCCTTTCCTGCCTTTCCTGCCTTTCCTGTCTTTTCTGCCTTTCCTGCCTTTCCTGCCTTTTCTTCATAGCTTGCCTGCGGGGGGCGGGGGGCCTATCATGGCGGCGGAGGATTTGCCATGAGTGAAAGGTTACGTCTGTCGGGGGCGCCCCGGTGCATTGAGGTACGGGGAGCGCGGGTACACAATTTAAAGAACGTCTCTGTGGACGTACCGCTGAACGGGATTGTGGCGATTGCCGGGGTATCGGGTTCCGGCAAGTCGTCGCTGGCGCTGGGGGTTTTGTATGCGGAGGGTTCGCGGCGGTATCTGGAAGCGCTTTCGACGTACACAAGGCGGCGGATGACGCAGGCGGCGAAGCCGGACGTGGACGAAGTGCTGCACGTTCCGGCGGCGCTGGCGCTGCGTCAGCGGCCGGGCATAGCGGGCATGCGCAGCACGTTCGGCACGGGCACGGAGCTTCTGGCCTGTCTGCGCCTCATGTTTTCGCGCCTGGCGAGTCACCGCTGTCCCAACGGGCACTACGTTGCGCCTTCGCTGGCCGTGGCGGCGGGCAAGGCGCTCTGCTGTCCCGAATGCGGGGCGACGTGGCTTGCGCCTTCGGCGGAGGAGCTTTCCTTCAACTCGCAGGGGGCCTGCCGCACCTGCGACGGCACGGGCACGGTACGCAGCGTGGACCGCTCGACGCTGGTGCCGGACGAAAGCCTGAGCATCGGTGAAGGGGCGGTAGCGCCGGGGAATTCTCTCATGTGGTCGCTCATGACGGACGTATGCCGGGCCATGGGCGTGCGCACCGACGTGCCGTTCCGCGAGCTGACGGAGCGGGAGAAGGCCATCGTCTATGACGGGCCCGCGGAAAAAAAGCACATCCTTTACAAGGCCAAGAGCTCGAATCAGGCCGGAGAGCTGGACTTCACCTATTACAACGCGGTCTATACGGTGGAAAACGCCCTTGCCAAGGTGCACGACGAAAAGGGCATGAAGCGGGTGGAGAAATTCCTGAAGGAGGACGTCTGCCCGGACTGCGGGGGCACGCGCCTTTCCGCAGAGGCCAGAGCGCCGAAGATTGCCGGGCTTTCGCTGGACGAAGCGTGCGCCATGCCGCTTGACGAGCTGGCCGCGTGGGTGGAGGCCGTGCCTTCCACGCTGCCGGAAGAGATGCGCCCCATGGCGGAGAGCATTGTCGCCTCGTTCCGGGGCACGGCAAGGCGGCTTCTTGAGCTGGGCCTCGGCTACCTTGCGCCGGAGCGCGCCGCCTCCACGCTCTCCACCGGGGAGCGGCAGCGAATGCAGCTGGCCCGCGCGGTGCGCAACCGCACCACGGGCGTGATGTACGTGCTGGACGAGCCCTCCATCGGGCTGCATCCCTCCAACATCGTGGGGCTTGTGGGCGTCATGCGCGACCTTGTGGCGGACGGCAACACCGTCATTCTCATCGACCACGACACGCAGATTCTCGCCGAGGCGGACTGGCTCATCGAACTCGGGCCGGAAGCCGGGGCGCGCGGCGGCAACATCGTGGCTCAGGGCGCCATTGCGGACATCGCCGCCGACGGCCGTTCCCTCATCGGGCCCTTCCTTGCAGGGCACGAAGCGCCGCTGCCGGCGCGAAAGGACGACCTCTTCGCCGCCGGAACCATCCGCCTTTCCACCGGAGCCATGCACACGGTGAAGCCGCTGGACGTGGCCATTCCCAAGGGCAGGCTCACCGTGGTCACCGGCGTTTCCGGCTCCGGCAAGACCACCCTCGTGCTGGAAAGCCTCGTGCCCGGACTGAACGCCCTGATGCAGGGCGCTCCCCTGCCCGACCACGTGCGCGCCGTCTCCGCCGAAGGCATACGGCAGGTGAAGCTCATCGACGCCGCGCCCATCGGCATCAACGTGCGCTCCACCGTGGCCACCTACGCGGGCGTGCACGACGAACTGCGCAAGGCCTTCGCCCGCACCCCGGACGCCCGCGCCCTCGGACTCAAGGCCGGAGACTTTTCCTACAATACCGGCAAGCTGCGCTGCCCCGTGTGCGACGGCACGGGCGTGGTCAGCCTCGACGTGCAGTTCCTGCCCGACGTGGACATCCCCTGCCCTTCCTGCCGCGGCTCCCGCTACGCCAAAGAAGCCGACGCCGTGAAGCTGCCCACCCGCTCCGGCCGCGCCTTCTCCATGCCCGAACTCATGGCCATGGACGTGCACGGCGCCATCGAGGCCTGCGCCGAACTCAAAACCGTGCGTCAGAAGCTCGAGGTGCTGGAAAAACTCGGCCTCGGCTACCTCACCCTCGGCGAGGAAACTCCGGGACTCTCCGGCGGCGAGGCCCAGCGCCTCAAGCTCGCCGCGGACATGGGCAGAGCCCAGTCCGACGCCGTCTTCATCTTCGACGAACCCACCATAGGCCTGCACCCCCTCGACGTGCAGACCCTGCTTTCCGTGTTCCGCGCCCTGCTGGACGAAGGCGCCACCCTCGTCGTCATCGAACACGACAGGCTCGTCATGGAACACGCCGACTACATCATCGACATGGGCCCCGGCGGAGGAGAGGCCGGCGGAACCATCGTCGCCACAGGCTCCCCCGCCGACATCGCCGCCTGCCCCCAAAGCCTCACCGGACAGTTCCTCAAACGCTGAGAGAAAAGACAGGAAAGGCAGGCGGGGGGGAGATAATCTCCCCCCGCGCCCCCCCATGTTTCTGTCGTCAGGCTTCGCCTGCCGACAGACCGGAGGGGTACCGAGAGCTGATTGCCGCGCAGAAGGACCCGTGGAAGGGTTTTGCCTGCCGACAGACCGGGATGGACGGAAAGTCCTGTTCCGCCGTCGTGTGGGACGTGGTTCTTTATGTGGATGGCGGACTTCGTCCGGGAAGCGACGCAAGGCCCCGTTGAGGGATGGCGCTTGCGTCATGACGCACGACGCGCTGAAAAAACGCAACGGCCCGGCATGGCAGCCTTTTGCGGGAAAACGCGCCCCCAAAAACGCGGCTCCGAGGAAGGCACGGCGCTCCGAGCTTCGACGCCTGCAAAAAGCGCCCGCATCGTTGCCCCTTATCGCGGCGTCCTTCTCAGCATGGGGTTCCCCCGGGGTGCACGAAAGGCGCGGCCCCGCGGTGACGGTCGCCTCAAGTCCGGGGAAACCTATGCCCTGTTCACGCCTGCGGTGACGGTCGCCTCCGGCAGAGGGGCCGCCCTTTTTTGCGGCCCGCGCCCGGCTACAGTCCCCGGTACTGACGGATGAGCTTTTCCAGCACGGCGCACAGGGCGTCGAAATCAATGGGTTTGGACACATGGGCGCTCATGCCCGCCCTCGCCGTTTCCGCGATGTCCTCGGCAAAGGCGTTGGCCGTGACCGCCACGACGGGCACGGAGGCGGCATCGGGCCGCGGCAGCGCACGGATGCGGCTGCACGCCTCGCAGCCGTTCATTTCCGGCATCTGCATGTCCATGAGCACGGCGTCGAAGCAGAACGGCTCCGAGGCCTCGAAGGCTTCCAGCGCTTCGCGGCCGTTCCACGCCTTTTCCACAAGCACGCCGTACATGGAAAGGATTTCCTCCGCCACTTCCATGTTGATTTCGTTGTCTTCCACGAGCAGAATTCTCCGGCCTTCGAGGAATCCCGTGGACGCGGGGGCTTCCTCTTCCTTCACCGGCAAGACGCTCGGCTCCCCGGGCACCATGAGGAATGGCAGGATGAGGGTGAAGGTGGTGCCTTCCCCGAGCTTGCTCGCCACCACGATGCTGCCGTTCAGCAGCTCAACGATGCTCCTTACGATGGGCATTCCGAGGCCCGTGCCGCTCACGGGGCGGGAAAACGCGCGGTTTTCCTGGGAATAGGGCTCGAAAATGGTTTTCAGATACTGCTCCGACATGCCTATGCCGGTATCGGAAACCACGATTTTGTATTGCACGTATTCGTTCTGATTGACCTCGGCGATGTCCACGGCGATGGTATCGCCCTCATCCGTGAACTTGAGCGCGTTGGAGAGCAGGTTGTTCATGACCCGGGTGATGCGGAACGCGTCGCCCATGACCAGCGAATGGCTGATGTTCCACGTCTCGCGGAAGACTTTGCCCTCGTTCTCCGCCTGAATCCTGAAGGGACTGAAACATTCCTCCAGACAGGCGCGTATGTCCATGCGCTGGTTGTTCAGCTCGATTTTGCCCTGCGTCAGCTTGGACAGTTCGAGAATGTCGTCGACGAGCTGGATAAGCTGCACGCCGGAGTGCTCTATCTTTTCCAGATAGCCGAGCACCCTGTCCGCGTCGTGCGCGGCGCCTCTGGCGATGGAGGTCAGGTTGATGATGGCGTTGAGCGGCGTGCGCATTTCATGGGACATGTTGCTGAAGAACACCTGCTTGGCCCTGTCGCTCTGCACGGCTTTGTTCAGGGAGTTCACGAGAAGCGTGTGCTCCTCAAGCTGCTTCTGCTTTTCCTTTTCGATTTCCCGGAAGCAGAGAATGACCTCCCGGCTGTGCAGCGACTCGTCGAAAAGCACCCGGATGTTCACCCAGCGGTAGGAATCGTTGAAGCGCTGCTGGAAATCCCCGCCGAAGTCCCGTATGCGCTGCTCCACCAGCCTGCGGATGCTGGGCAGGGAGAAGTTGTCGATGAATTCCTTGACGTAGCTCGTCTCCAGCGCCTCGCAGATGGTCATGAGAAGCTCCGTGTAGGCGCCGGAGGGGGCGAGACGGCTCCGCACGAAGTCGGAAGCCTTGATAATCTCGTACCGGCCCTGACTGTAATCAATGCGGTACACGGCGTAATAGCTGTTGCCGAGCACCTGCACGGCCTCGTTGGTCCGCTCCAGCTTGCGCTGATTGCAGAGGTTTCTCCAGGAAATCAGCACCATGCCCACGAGCAGCAGGAACACCAGAAGATAGAACAGCCAGCTGAAATAATGCAAATCCTTCAGAATGACGTTGAAGGGAATCGTGAGTATGGATATCCAGCCGTTTTCCATCTCGTAATAATAGACGCCGCGCTCCACCCCCTCCGGGTCCACCACGCTGGTGGTGTAGTCGTCGAGCTCACGGTTCTTGATGCGCTCGAACAAATCCTTCACGTAGGGCTGAAGCGCCTCGTAGTCGTAAGCTCTGGCCGTCTGGGCGTAGAGGAGCGTGCCCTGCTTGTCGCACAGGAAGAAGGAGTTGAGGTCCTCCTTGTTCGGCATCACGTTGGAAAAGCGGATGTTCTCGGGAAAGATGTCGAAGGCGAGCACCGCGCCGGACGCGCACTGCCTGGCGATGGTGATGACGGGCCTTTTGGTGATGGCGTCCATGTAGGTATCGGTGAAAATCACCTTTCCCGGATTGGCCGCGGCCTGCCGGAACCAGACCGCGTTCTCGAAGTCGTAGGTATCGTCCCCTTCCCACGGGTTCAGCGCGATGATGCCCTTCTTCGTGACGAGGTACGGGTCCACCGTGCCTTCGCCCAGCAGGTTCTGTACCTGCGTGAAGTAGTACATCATCTTCTCGGTAAGCTTTTCGCTCTCCGGATTGTTGTCCACGACGGAAACGCCGAAGGACAGCAGCACGGAATACAGCTCGAAATTGCTCTTCTGCTCCAGAGAATACGTGCGCGACAAGTCGTCTCCCAGGTTCTGGGCGTTGCGCAGCATGTTTATCTTCATAATCTGGTAGCCCAGAAAAGAAAAAATCAGCATCACCATGAAAATGGATATGCTGAACCGCGTTCTTTTCGCCAGATAGAGCAGATTTCCGTAGAGCTCTTTCATACCACATTCCTCTATTTCACCGCCGCCTTCCGCAACGCGGCGGGAAACGGGTCTCCGGACGAGGCCGCGTCGTGCCGGGCAGGCGCCCCTTCCCTTTCGCGGAAGGAACCCGAGCCGCCCCTCTGCGCCGGACGCCTTGCGGCAGGTCCTGCGCGGACGGCCTTTTTCCGCCAAAACGCGGAGGCTCTTTCCGGCGGGAAAGGGCCTGCCGGGAGGCGTCCGGCCGTGCCCCAGCGCCCTTCTTGACGAACGCGGGCCGTTCCGTGCCCCTGCGCCCTTCTTGACGGACGCGGGCCGTTCGTGCCGCTGCGCCGCTTTCCAACGTGGGTGGAGCCCTCCCGACCGGGAAAAGGCCACGACAACGCCTTCAGCCTGCCGGACAAGGGCAGACAAGATGACGCTCCTGCCTGACAAGGGGCGACACGACAACGCGCCCTGCGAAGGAAAAGGCCACGACAAGCGCC
>CALUPQ010000036.1 GCA_944322695.1 uncultured Mailhella sp.
GAGGAAAGTAGCGTTTGATACGAGCAATCTGTTCATGAGAAAGATAAAAAAGTTCCTTCATGGCATCCTCCCTATGCCGACAATAAGAACTTCTTACCCTTTTGGCAACTAATGAGTCCTGAGCCTAGTCCAGATTCTTGCGGGTGAAGCGTATGGCGACGCCCATGAACAGCGCGGCGTAGAGAAGAAGCGCCGCCGAGTCGCGCAGGATGATGTGCATGTTGTTCCCGGCGAGGAACAGGGTCTTGAGCAGGTCCATGTAGTAGGTGGCGGGCAGGATGTTGCCCACGATGCGGGCCACGAGGGGCACGCTTCGCAAATCGAACAGGAAGCCGGACAGGATGACCGCGGGCAGAAAGCTCACCACGATGGCTATCTGGCAGGAAAGGAACTGGCTGCGCGTCACCGAGGAGATGGCCAGTCCCATGCCGAGCGCCACCACGAGGTAGAGCGAGGAGCAGAGCAGAAAAAGCGTCATGCTGCCCCGCATGGGCACGCCGAAAAGCCAGCGTGCCGCGGCAAGACACAGCAGCAGTCCCGCCATGCCCAGCAGAAAATAGGGAATGATTTTGGAAAGCAGGATTTCCGCCCTGCCCACGGGCGTGACGAACAGGGATTCGAGCGTGCCGCGCTCCCATTCTCTGGCCATGATGAGCGCGGTGAGAAAGGCGCCCACCAGCGTCATGATGATGACGATGAGCCCCGGCACGAGATACCAGCTGCTGTCCGCCGCTTCATTGAACCAGATGCGGCTCTGAAGAACGGCGGCCCCCTTCGTGCCCGCGAGTTCGGCCGTCAGCCCGCTTCTGTCAAGCTCCGCCTGCATGCGCAGGGAGAGAAGCGCGCCTGTGTACTGGCCGATGAGGGTGGCGGTGGTGGAATCCACGCCGTGCAGGATGAGCTGCACCTCGGCCTCGCCTTTTTCATATAGCCTGTCGAAATCGCTGCCGGTTCGCAGGATGGCGTCCACTTCCCGCCGCCGGAGAAGCTCCTCGGCCTCGTGCATGGAAGGCACGTAGCGCGGAGAGAAGTAGCGCGAGCCGTTCAGTCCCGAAAGCACGTCCCGCACGAGGGGGGAGGATTTTTCCATGACCACGGCCACGGGCGCGTTCTTCACGTCCAGCGAAAGGCCGTAGCCGAAAATGAGGATGAGGATGATGGGCAGCACGAGGCCTATCATGATGCTGCTCATGTCCCGCGAAATCTGGCGGAGTTCCTTGACGGTGAGTGCCGCAAGCCGGCGGAGAAAGGCGTTCATGTCCCCTCCCTTGCAGCCTGTTTTGCCCGGGACTGCTCCACGATGCGGATGAAGGCCTCTTCCATGGAAGAGGCGTTTCCGCCCTGAGCGCGTACTTCGTCCGGCGTTCCCAGGGCCAGTACCCGCCCGGCATCCTGAATGAGCATGCGGTCGCAGTATTCGGCTTCTTCCATGAAGTGCGTGGTGATGATGATGGTGGTGCCTTCGTTTGAGAGCGAAGTGATGCGCCGCCAGAACAGACGGCGGGCCTGGGGGTCTATGCCGCTTGTGGGCTCGTCGAGAAACAGAATGGGCGGCTTGTGCAGCATGCCCACGGCCATGGAAAGACGCTGCTTGAAGCCGCCGGGCAGAGAACCGCTCATGTCGTGTTCGTGCCCTTCAAGGTCGAACTGTTCGAGTACTTCGCGGATGCGGCGGCGCAGGGCGAAGGGGCCCAGGCCGTACACGCCGCCGAAGAAGTGCAGGTTTTCCAGCACGGACAGGTTGGCGTACAGGGAAAACTTCTGGGAAACGTAGCCTACCCGGGTGCGGGCCTGCGCCGCGGCCCTGCGCAAATCCTCTCCGGCCACGCTCAGGTAGCCGCCGGAGGCGGGCAGAAGACCGCAGAGCATGCGGAAGGTGGTGGTCTTGCCTGCCCCGTTGGGGCCGAGCAGGCCGAACACTTCGCCCCGGCGCACGGTGAAGGACGTGCTCGCCACGGCGGTGAAGGAGCCGAAACGCCGCACGAGGTCGCGCACTTCGATGACGGTTTCCGCCTCCGGCTCCGACGGGGAGAGGACTGCGGGCGTTTCTTCCTTCACGGCTTCGTTCATGGAGGACGCGGGCTCTTCCCTGTGGCGGAGCAGAAACATGAAGCTGTCTTCAAGACGTGGGGGAACGGCGCTGCAAAGCGAAGGGGAAAGAGGGGAGGGGGGCGTGAAGAGCCCGGCAGGAAGCGACTCTTTTCCGCACTCGGGCGTCAGCACGAAGCGCACGTTTCGTCCCTCGGGCACGGCGTCCATAATCATGGAAGGCCTGTCCAGCAGCCAGGCCTGAAGGTCGCGCGCCTTCACTCCGGCCGGAAGACGGGCCGTATGACAGAGCCCGGCGGTAAGGCGGCACAGCTCCTCCGGCGTTCCCTGGGCCAGAATATGTCCTTCGTGCAGCACCACGACGTGGGAGCATCGCTCGGCCTCGTCCATGTACGCGGTGCTTACCAGCACGGAAAGGTGTTCTTCCGCCACCATGTTCGTGATGATGGCCCACAGCTCCCGCCGCGAAAGCGGGTCCACGCCGACGGAAGGCTCGTCCAGCAGCAGAAGCTCCGGGGAGCGCACCAGCGTGCACGCGAGAGCGAGCTTCTGCTTCATGCCGCCGGAAAGTTTGCCCGCGGGCCTCTCCGTAAAGGGGGCAAGGTCCGTCATCTCCAGCAGACGGGCAAAGCGCCCTCTCCGCACCGAAGCGGGAACGCCGTGCAACTCTGCGTAAAGGTTCAGGTTTTCCTGCACGCTCAAATCTTCGTACAGGCCGAAGCGCTGGGGCATGTAGCTGATGCGGTTCTGTATGCCCTGCGCCTCTTTCGAAACGTCGCGGCCGAGCACCAGAAGCGAGCCGGACGTGGGAGCGAGCAGGCCGCAGAGCATGCGCAGAAAGGTGGTCTTGCCTGCACCGTCCGGGCCGACCACGGCCGTCATCCGCCCGGCGGGCACGTCGAGGTTCAGACTGGAGAGGGCGGTGACGGGAGCGTTCTTCCCGGCAAAGACGCGGGTGAGAGCCCTGGCGCTGACGACGGGCATTTCCTTGAGAGCAGGGAATAAAGACGGCGTTCCCGTATCCGGCAAATCATCGTTCATGCCCGTTCTCCCCGCCTTCTTCGACAACAACGGTCACGGGCATGCCGAGGCGCAGGCGGTCCTGCGCATCTTCCGCCACGATGCGCACCTCGTACAGCAGGGACGTGCGCAGTTCTTCCGTCTGCACGCTTTTCGGCGTGAATTCTGCCGTGGGCGAAATGTAGCCCACGCAGCCGGGCACGGCTTCGGGGAAGGAGTCGGTGAAAATGTCCGCCTTCATGCCGGAACGGATGCGGCCGAGCTGCGTTTCCGTCACATAGGCGCGCACCCATTTGGGGCTGGTGAGGGAGAGCTGAAAGACGGGCGTGGCCGAGGATGCCATGTCCCCGGGCTCCAGCAGACGGGATGTGACCACAGCGTCCGTCGGGGCGTACAGGCTGCCGAGGGAAATGTTGTGCTCCACAAGGGCGAGCGCGGCCTTCGCCTCCTCAAGCTGGGCGGCGGCCATGGCAATGTCTTCCGCCCTGTACCCTTCGCGCAGAAGGGCGAGGGCGTGGGCCGCCTCGTCGCGCTGGCCCTGTGCCACGCGCAGCGAGGTTTCGGCGGTTTCCCGCTCCTGGACGCTGACGGAATTGCCCCGGCGCAGGTTCGCCATGCGCCTGTCGTTGCGGCGGGCCTGCTCAAGCGAGGCTTCGGCCGTGCGCAGTGCCGCTTCGGCCCGGGCGATTTCCTCGGGCCTGTTGCCGTTTCGCATCTTGAGCAGGTTCTGTTCCTGCGCGGCAATCTGGGCGCGCATCCTGTCCGCTTCCAGCGTAAGACCCGTCACGTCCACGCGGGCAAGCAGCATGCCCTTTGTTACCGCGTCGCCTTCTTCGGCGAGCATTTCCACGATGCGGCCGCCCTGTTCGAAGGCCGGAGAGACCTGCCGGATATCCACGTTGCCGTACAGCTTCAGCTCCTGCGTCGTTTCATCGGCAGGATAAAGGCGCAGGCCCAGCCATGCGGCGGCGCCAAGCAGAAGAACGGCGGAAACAATGACGGACTTTTTCATGTCGGCTCCCTTTGCACAAAGGCAGCGTGACGGTTCGGGGTACATCCTTGCGGTCAGGGTAGGGAGCTTTCCTGCAAAAGTCAAATATAAAGTTCAATTTCATGTGTCAATTTGACATTTGAATTAGCGTGCCCTATCGTCAGGCCATGGAAGAAATGTTCGCCGCCGGCAGGAGAAGAAGGAGCGCCCCGCGCAGGGACGGTCTTTCCACCCGCGCTCTGGTGCTGGAAGCGGCGGGCCGAATCTTTGCCGAAAAGGGATTCCTCAAGGCCACCAGTCGCGACATCTGCGAAAGGGCCGGGGCCAACAGCGCGGCCATCAACTATTATTTCGGCGGAAAGGAAGGGCTGTATGAAGAGGTGCTGGTGGAAGCGCACCGGCAGCTCGTGAGCCTTGAGGAGCTCAGCGCCGTCATGGATTCCGGCGGGGAGCCGCAGGACAAGCTGCGCGCCTTTCTCGAGCTTGCGGTGCGTGCGGCTCTGAAGGCTCCGGAGCTGTGGGGGTTGCCCGTGCTGCTCCGGGAAGTGACGTCCCCCTCCGCCCATCTTCCGGCTCCGCTTGTGGAAACGGCGCTGCCCAAACTGCACCTCGTGCGTTCTCTGGTGTGCGACGTCACAGGGTTTTCCGCCGAATCGCAGGAGGCCTGTCATGCCACGGCCATGCTGCTTCTGCCGTGCCTCTTCCTCGTGCTTTTTCCCGAAAAGGTGCAGTCGCTCCTTCTGCCGGGCTTTACGGAAAAGCCTGAGGACATGGTGGACGCCATGGTGACGTACTCGCTCGGCGGGCTTTGCGCCATGAAGGAAAAAGGGGCGCGGTAGCTTTCTCTGCGGGGAAGGCTTTTCACTTTTGCTTCGGCGGCTGTCCGCCTGAGATGTCGTCCGCCTGGTGCGGGCGTTTTTTTTTATCTTTCCGCGGTGTTTGCTTCCGGCTTTGCAGGATGGGCCGCGGCGCCTTGGCAGTGTCGGCCGTTTTGCCTGAAAGGCACGACGGCGTTTTTGGTTAAAAGAACCCCCCCCAGCTAGGCTGGGGGTTCCCGAGAACTTATAGTTATGCGTAAGTGATAAAGACTCCTTTTGATTTGCTAAAAAAGAGGTGCGGTCTGGCAAC
>CALUPQ010000037.1 GCA_944322695.1 uncultured Mailhella sp.
ACGGCTCCTACCACACCGTGGACTCTTCCGAAATGGCGTTCAAGATGGCCGGCTCCATCGCCTTCAAGGCGGCCATGGCACAGCTCAAGGTCGTGCTGCTCGAACCCATCGTGCAGATGACCGTGACCATTCCCGACGAATACATGGGCGACGTCATCGGCGACCTCTCTTCCCGCCGCGGCAAGGTGCTCGGTTCCGACTCTCAGGGCGGCATCACCGAACTCAAGGCCAACGTGCCCATGAGCGAAGTGCTCCGCTATGCTCCCGACCTGCGCAGCATGACCGGCGGTCAGGGCGTGTTCACCATGGAATTCGACCACTACGAAGAAGCTCCTCAGCCCGTGGTCGATAAGGTCGTGGCCGAACATCAGGCGGCCAAGGCCGGCGACTAGCAGAAAAAACGGGGGAGCCTGCTTCCCCTAAAACAAATTATGGGCGCTCTTCCGGAATGTTCGGAAGAGCGCCCGTTTTTATGTCTGAATAGGGTCCCGAAGAGCCGGCCCCGCGAAGAGAGCCAGAGGCTTTGCGGGAGGCCGGAGATTGTTTGCGGCGGTCCGGAAAGGGGCCTTCAGAGTAGCCGCAGGCTTGAAGAGGAAAGACGCCCTGAGCGTGGGGCAGGCGGAGTTTTTCGGCAGACCACGGCTGTCCGTTACCGGGAGGGCGAGCGGCCGTTGTCCTCAGGCATCCCCTGCGGCAGATTCCGGGCCGGAATGGTGGCTTCGGGAACGCTGCCTTCTCTCGCGTTCAGGTTTCCCTTCCGCAGGCCTGGAGCATAGGGATGAAGCGGTTCAGGGGAAAACAATTCCCTGGTCTTTTGCCGCCATGTCCATGATGTGACGGAAGAAACGCTCCTCCACGGGTTGCACGGAAAGGCGGCTGCCGCGCCTGAGCAGTTCCATGCCCTCAAGTTCTGGCTCCTTGCGCAGCTCTTCCAGAGGAATGGGCCTGACGAACTTACTTTCAAGCTTCACGTCCACCATGTACCAGCGCGGGTCTTCTGGCGTGGCCTTTTCGTCGTAGTGACGGTTTTTCGGGTCCTGAGCGGTATGGTCGGGGTAGGCTTCGCGCACCACCCGCACCACGGCCACGATTTCGGGCTTTTTTCCGCTGTGGTAGAAGAAGCCCAGGTCGCCTTCCTTCATGGAGCGCATGAGGTTGCGGGCCTGATAGTTGCGCACGCCGTCCCATGAGGTGGTGTGGTCCGGGGAGAAGAGAAGGTCGTCCAGAGAGAAACAGCCGGGTTCCGTCTTGAAGAGCCAGTATTGCATGGGATTTCCTTGGAAAAGAGTGGGTGACTGTCTCTCATATAAGGTGGCTTTCAGGCGATGACAAGGGCAGGCCTTTTCGTGGAAACGTGCTGCTGCGCTTTGCCGAAAGAGGGGGATGAAAAGTGCCTTTGGGAAGGCTCTTTTCCGGGAGCGGAAAGCCAGGTGTGCGGCGTGCGGGACGGCACCCTGGCGAAGGTTTTGAAAAGATAATGCTCCGTAAACGTTCATAAAATTAAACATGATGTATTTCAATGTGTTATCAATATCAACATTGACACTCTCCACGGCTGGATGCTATGGAGGACTAAAGGGCGAGTGCCCTCTCATTATGTTTTAACGGAGATGTCATGCCCGCCGCAATGAAGGAACTGGAAAAAGTCACACTGCATCTGGAGAACGGTGCCAGCCTTGTTTTTCAAGGACGTCTGTTTTCCGAGGCCGTGTGGTATGATGAATACAGCGGTGTGCTTACTCATCAGAAACTCTATGTCACCGACCAGAACGAACAGGTGTATGCCGTTCAGAAGGGCATAGGCGGAAAGAGCGTCTGCCGTGCCTACAGAATAGCGGTGCATGGTGAGCGCTGCGTGATGTACAACGGGCGCTATTCCATGGAAATGCCGCTCGACATGCTTCTGCTTGCCGTCCGTACCCTTTGCGGAACGGATGACGGTGTGGCGCTGGAGCAGGCGGAAGAGATTCTTCGTGCCGCCAACTGCTGAGGACTGCCTGTCTGCTGCCCGCGGGGGCCTTGTGGGCGACCTTGCGACGGGCCGCCTTTTTCATTTTGAACACAGGAAAACACATATAAGGAAAACGCATGAACAGCCATGGATTTACCCTTGTCAGGGAAGAGGAACTGCGCGAAGCCGGGGGACGTGTCCGCCTCTGGAAGCACGATGTCACCGGCGCACAGCTGCTGTCCATATGCAACGATGACGAAAACAAGTCTTTCGGCGTGAGTTTCCGCACGCCTCCCAAGGACTCCACGGGCGTGGCCCATATCCTCGAGCACTCCGTGCTCTGCGGTTCCGACAAATATCCGGTGAAGGAACCCTTCGTGGAGCTTCTTAAGAGCTCCCTTCAGACCTTTCTCAACGCGCTCACCTTCCCGGACAAGACCTGCTATCCCGTGGCAAGCTGCAATCTTCAGGACTTCTACAACCTTGTGGACGTGTATCTTGATGCCGTGTTTCATCCCCGCATAGACGAGAACGTCCTGCGTCAGGAAGGCTGGCATGTCGAGACCGAAGGCGCGGACGCTCCCTGGCAGTTCAAGGGCGTGGTGTTCAACGAAATGAAGGGCGTCTATTCCTCGCCCGATTCCGTGCTCATGGAAGAGTGCCAGCACGCCGTGTTCCCCGACATGCTCTACAGCCTTGATTCCGGCGGCGACCCGGCCGTGATTCCCTCCCTGACCTTCGAGGCGTTCCGGGAGTTCCATGAAAACTACTATCATCCTTCCAACGCACGCTTTTTCTTCTGGGGGGACGACCCGGAAGAGGCCCGTCTTGCCCGCATAGCCGACGTGCTTGCGCCGTACGACAGGCGGGAAGTGCACTCCGAAGTGCCGCTTCAGCCCCGTCTTTCCGCCCCGCGTCTTGTGGAAGTTCCCTATGCGGCCTCCGAGGGGGAAGACGCCGACAGGGCGCATGTGGCCGTGAACTGGCTTTTGTGCGAGTCGAAGGACACGGAGGAGATGTTCGTGCTCAACATGCTTGAGCACATCATTTCCGGACTGCCCGGCTCCCCCCTGCGCAAGGCCCTCATGGATTCCGGACTCGGGGAGGACATCTCCGGCTGCGGGCTCGAGGGCGATTTGCGCCAGTCCTATTTTTCCATGGGCCTGCGCTCCATTGACGCGAAGGACGCCCCGGAAGTGGAGCGCCTCATGATGGAGACTCTCGCCGACCTGGCGGAAAACGGCGTGCCTGCGCCAGCCGTGGAAGCCGCGCTCAATTCTCTGGAATTCATGCTGCGCGAGAACAACACCGGCTCCTTCCCCAGGGGGCTTGCCGCCATGTTCCGCAGCCTGTCGGACTGGCTGTATGACGGCGACGCCTTCGCTCCTCTTGCCTGGGAAAAGCCCCTTGCGGCCATCAAGGCCCGTCTGGCTTCGGGCGAGAAGGTGTTTGAAAGCGCCATCCGCCGCTGGTTCCTCGACAATCCCCACCGTGTTACCGTGCTGCTCGTGCCCGATGCCGGTCTTGCCGCCGCAAGGCAGGCCGCCGAAGATTCAAGGCTCGCCGCCATGCGCGAGGGCATGAGCGAGGAGGAGCGCGCCGCGGTTGCCGCGGTGGCCGCGGAACTTCGTGCCGCGCAGCAGAAGCCCGATTCTCCGGAAGCGCTCGACACCGTGCCGAGCCTCGGCAAGGAGGACCTGCCCGAGAAGAACGCCGTCATTCCCTGCCGCGTGGAGAAGAAGGAAGCGCTTGATGTGGTGACGCATGAGCTCGACACCATGGGCATTCTTTACGCCCGTCTTGCCTTCGACCTTTCCGCCGTGCCCGCCTCTCTTCTGCCTCTGGTGCCGCTGTACGCCCGGGCTCTTACCGAACTCGGCACGAAGCGCAGCGACTATGTGAAGCTCGGCTTCGAGATTTCCGCGCATACCGGAAATCTCGGCGCCGGGGCCGTCATCCTGCCCCGTTCATGCGACGCGGCTCCGGTGTCTTTCCTTTCCCTGTCCGGCAAATGCACTGCCGACAAGGTGGAGCGCATGGTCGGCCTGATGGAGGAAATTCTTGCCGAGCCCGATTTCGACAACCGCGAGCGCTTCATGCAGATGGCGCTCGAGGAGAAGGCCCGCATGGAACAGGCTGCCGTGCCTTCCGGCCACATGCTGGTGAACACGCGCCTGAACGGCCGTCTGTCGCTGGCGGGACGCCTGTCCGAAGAAATGAACGGCGTGAACGCGCTTTTCTATGTGCGCGAGCTTATCCGCCGTCTGGAAAGCGACTGGGAGGGCGTGCGCGCCGAACTTGTCCGGCTGCATGAGCTCATCATCCGCCGAAACGGTCTGAAGCTGGACATGACGGCCGACGGTGCGCTTCTCTCTTCCGCCCGGGGCTCTCTGGAAAAACTGACGGAGGAGCTTCCCTTCCGGGAAGAGGCGGCCTGCCGTCCTGAGCTTGCGCCGCTTCCCGGCGCGGAGCTTCTGAGCATTCCCGCCCAGGTGAACTACGTGGGCCTCGGCCTGAGCCTGAACGGCACGGGCTACCGATACACCGGCGCGCAGGCGGTCATTCTGCGGCATCTGCGCATGGGCTATCTGTGGGACCAGGTGCGCGTGCAGGGCGGAGCCTACGGCTGTTTCGCCCGCTACGGCCGTGCCACGGGCGCCTTCACCTTTGCTTCCTACCGCGACCCCAACGTGGAGAATACGCTCCGCGTCTATCGGAACACGCCCGACTATCTGGGCAACCTTTCTCTTTCCGAGGCGGATGTCACCCGTGCGATAGTCGGGGCCATAGGCGACGTGGATACCTACATGCTGCCCGGAGCGAAGGGCGCGGCCGCCTTCTCGCGCTGGATGGCGGAAGAGTCGGATGAGGAGCGTCAGCGCATCCGCGAGGAGATTCTCGCCACGCGCCTTTCCGACTTCCATGACTTCGCCCCCTACCTGGCCGAGGCCATGAAGAAGGCCGTGCCCTGCGTGCTGGGCGGCTCCGATGCCGAAGCCGTGGCCGTGGCTGAAGGCTGGACGAAAACGAAGGTTCTGTAGGTCGGGAGGACATCATGAAGAAAGAAAGCTCCCGCGGTACCATGCTCGTCAGTTCTGCCGTCATCCTGAGCCTTGTCACATTCGTTGCCGGTTTCGTGAGCGGCAGCATGGTGGCCGAGCACAAGGCTCTTCAGCGCTCGGGAACGGCGGTGGCCGTGGCTCCCGCTCCTGCCGCCGGCACGGATTCGCAGGCGGACCATATCCGTCATCTTCGTGAGGAAGCCATGCAGGAGCCCGGCAGCGCCGAAGGCTGGACGAAGCTCGGCAATGCCTGCTACGACGCCGGGGATACCGGCGGCGCCATAGAGGCCTATCAGGCTTCGCTGAACATTGAGCCCGCCAATGCCGATGTGCGCACGGACATGGGCAACATGTACAGAATGCGGGGTGAGCCCCTCAAGGCCGTGGAATGCTATGACCTGGCCCTGCAGTACAGCCCCGGCCATAAGAATGCCATTTTCAACAAGGGGGTAACGCTGCTTCTGGACCTGGAGCAGCCGGAACAGGCCATGGCGTTCTGGCAGTCCGTGCTGGAACAGCAGCCGGAGTTCACGCTTTCCAGCGGCGAACTTCTGAAAAAGGCCATGCCCGTGCTGGCCACGGATGCCGCGCTTCAGCTGGAGGCGCACGGCAGGCAGGAAACGGCACTTCGCAGCTATGCGGAAGCGCTCAGACTGGACGACACCTTCTCTCCCGCCCTTGTGCATCAGGCATGGCTCCTGGATAAGATGGGACGTTCCTCTGAAGCTCTGCCTTTGTGGAAAAAGGTGCTGGAACTGCATCCCGACGCCACCGACCCTGCGGGCAGACCCGTCAGAGAGCGCATCGGGCAGTAATCATACGGGATTGTCATGTTTTCTTTTTCCTTGTTTCGCATTCTTGCGCCGGTTTTCGTGGGAGCGCTTCTGCTGCTGCCTCTGCCTTTGCAGGCGGAGACGGAGCAGGCCGTTCTTGTGGCCGCCCCCGCCCCTTCGGTGGTGGTGCCGGAGCCTGTGGCCATCAGGGCCGAGTCCCAGCCGCTGATACCTCCCCCGGCAGAGAAGCCTTCCTCGGCCTTTCGGGTCGGCATCCGTTCCGCCTTTTCCGTGCTCCTGGACGAGAGCGGAAAACTTGAGCTCTCCTCGGTGACAGAAAGGCTCGGGGAGTTCGAGCCGTACGACATCGGCCTTCTTTCTTCGCGCACGGGAACCCTCTGGCTGCATCTCGACCTTGCGGACGTGAAGGATTCCGCGCCGCATACGCTCTGGCTCGACCTGGGCACGCAGCTGCCTTCCGGCGTTCAGGTCTGGATTTCGTCCGACGGCAGAAGCTGGCAGAGCGCGCAGACCGAATCCGTCGGGTTGTACGGCCTTCTTGCCGCCGGCCGGCAGGGAGAGGTGCTCGTCCGCATGGACGGACTGCCGGGGCTGTGGTTCAGTCCTGCTCTTTGTTCGCCGCGCGCCGTGCTTTTCTCTCCGGACAGACTGGCTCATCTGCTTTCCGTTTCCGCGCTGGCGCTGCTTGGCGTGCTGTGTCTGCTGCTCAGCGTGACGGAAAGGGGAGAGGGGCGTTTCTGGACGGGAGTCCTGGCCTTTGCCGCCATGGTTCAGATAGCGTGGGGAGTGCCGTCCACACCTGCGGGAAGCATGGGAACGGGGTCCTTCCCCGGAATGTTTGCCGCGGGCGTGGCGCTGTTCATGCTGCCGCATGTGGGGCGGGTGCTCATGCGGACCCGGCTGTCTTCTCCTCCGGTGGACGTGCTTTTCCTGCTTTTCGCTCTGCCCGGAGCCTGTGCGGCCATAGTGCCTCTTCTGCCCGGCATGGCATGGACGGCCCGGCTGCTTTCTCTGTGGCCCCTGGCCGGTTTTCTGTGCCTTGTGCCCGCCCTTGTGCTTGCCCTGAGGGGCGTGCAGGGGGCCGTGCCGTTCACGTTTGCCTGCCTGTCTCTGGGCGGCGGAGCAGCGGTTTCCCTGTGGGGAGTCCTTCACGGACTGGACGGCGCGTGGTGGGGCCTTGCGGTGCAGGCCGGTCCTGCGCTGGCCCTGCTGTTTCTTGCCTCAGCCGCACCGCACAGGGAAACGGAGCCGCAGGAACAGGAAGTTCCGGTGCGGCGTCCCCTGGAACTGCGGGTCAATACCTATAAGGACAACAGCCTCGCGGCCCTGCGTCGGGCTTTGCGCGGTACTGTGGAGGAACTTTTCGACGAGGCCTGCCGTCTGGACTTGGCGCTTACCCGCGCAGGTCTGGACAGGGACAAGGTGGACATCATGACCCATGCCGACGGCATGGTGGCCGCCGCTCGCAGACTTTCGGAAAGTGCGCTTGACCTGCCTTCCGGGGCGACGCTCCCCGAGTCCTCCCATCAGGTGTTCGAGCTTCGTCAGGTCATCCGTCAGGCTTTCGCCTCCGTGTTCGACGAGGCGGAGAAGAAAGGCCTCGGGCTTGCCTGGTATGTGTCGCCTCAGCTCGGAAGCATGTTCAGGGGGGACGCCTCGCGGCTGACCGCGCTCTTGTCCCTGCTCCTTGCCGACTCCATCCGGGCTTCTTCGCGCGGGGCGGTAAGTCTTCATGTGCGGCGCTCCGCGGCGAGCACTCATCCCGGCCATCTTCAGTTCACCGTGTCCGACAACGGCGAGGGGCTTCCTCCGCGCGGCAGGCAGAGCATGCTTCCTGCCCGTGCCTGGGAGCTTGCGGCCGCGCACGGCGGCGATTTGTTCATCGACAGCACGCCGCAGGGCATGGAGCTGACGTTCAGCATGGAATGCACGGCCATGGAGGCCGACGGCGTCACGGAGAAGTCCGTATCTCCCGAAGCGGGAGCGGTTCTGCCCCGTTCCGAAGCGGCGCTGATTCTTCTGGCTTCGCCGGACGGACTGAGCCGGCAGATGTATGCCCATTACCTTGAGGGCATGGACTGCCGCGTGTGGGAAGCCCGGGATGCGGAGGAAGCCGCTTCCCTGTATGCCGTGTCTCCGGCCTCTCTCGTGATTTTCGACGGAGCTCTGGGAGAGGACGACATGGTGCAGGGGCTTGCGGCCATACGGATGTTCGAGGGGGAACAGGCTCTCGCTGCGGCGCCTTTCCTGCTGCTGGCCCGGGACGACACCCAGGCGGAGCGCATGGCCAAGGCCGGCTGCGACGAAGCGCTGCTTCTGCCTGTGGTAAGCAAGGATTTGCGGGCCATGGCGAGATGGCTGCTTTCGCCGACCTCGGAGCGCCCGGTGCTGAGCACGCAGCGCGTTACGCTGGCGGCCGTTCTGGCCGGAGCGCACTCCGGTTCGGCCCGTATGCAGCGCAAGGCGGGCCGGACTCCGCTGATGCCGGATGCCGCGCCTTCCGTTTCGGAAAGGGACATTGTCGGTCAGCCGGTCCCCTCCGGTTCCGTGGATGCCGGAAAGCAGCCGGAGAAGGGGCCTCTTTCCTTCGGAGATGAAGCTCCCGCCGAGAAAAAGGAAAGCGGCTGGCTGTCTTCTCTCTTCCGTCATGCGGAACGGCCGGCGGAACATGCTGAAGAGACTGGCGGAGCGGCACAGGAGCAGCCCGCGCACCCCCTGCCCGAAGTGGAACCAGCACGGGAAGGCGAGGTCGTGGAACTTCTGTCCGAAGATGTTCTGGTGGAGGAGAGCGGCGTCCAGGAACTTACGCGGGACGATATGGTCGATTCCGCCGGAAGCGGCGAGGTGGAACTCATAGAGCTGGAAGCCTCCCTCATCCATGAAAAGGGGACCGAAGACGGTCAGCCGCAGGATGCACGGAGCGGGGAAGACTCACCGACCGAATCCTCCGATGAGTCCGAAGAAGCCTCCGAAGAGATGGAAGGGCCTTCCGAACGCATCGTCGAAGGGCTCAACCGCATTTCCGAAGCGCTCATACGGGGCGATGTGCAGGCCATCCGCGGCGGTTCACGGGAACTTTCTCTGATTGCCGACAGGTACGGCATGCATACGCTTGCCGACATGGCCCGCTGTTTCCGTGCAGCCTGGGAAGAAGGCGACGTGGAAGCGGCCGCGCAGATTGTGGAAGAGATGAGAGCGGAAGCTTCCCGTTTGTGAACGGAAGAAGACTTGCTTTTTTTCAAAAGGGAATACTTGCAAGTTTTATTTAAAGAACGTATTATGGAGCCATGTTTTGGAGGCATCCTGCCCCGGACAAAGAAACAGAGGAGGCAATATGCCCAAGCTGCAGAAGATTATATGCGCGTTGGACCTTTCCGAGCACAGTAAGACTGTTGCTGAATACGCATGCATGCTGGCAAAGGCCATGAACGCCACCATCGTGGCTGTGTATGCGGCGCCTACGCTGACGCAATATACGGGATTCCACGTCCCGCCGAATACCATTGACAGCTTCGTGGGTGAAATCGTCTCCGGTGCGGAAAAGGCCATGGCCCAGTTCGTGTCCGAAAACTTCGAAGGCGTGGAAACCAAGGCTGAAGTCGTCGTCGGCTATGCCGCCGAGGAAATCCTTGAGATTGCCGCGAAGGAAGAGGCCGACCTCATCGTCATGGGTACTCACGGGCGCAAGGGCATTGACCGCATCCTCTTCGGTTCCGTGGCCGAACGTGTCGTCAAGAACTCTCATCTCCCCGTCCTTACCATTCGTCCTTCCGACAATTATACCGGCGGCGCGATGTATAAGGATTAACGCTTCCACAGGCTAGGTACAGGGCTTTCCTTTTGCGGCATCGTCCGGAGAGGAAAGCCCTTTTTGTTGTATGTCTTTTCTGCAGGTATGCTTCCATGAGTCTTCCCTTCACTTCATTCAACGATGTCCGCCCCGAAGTGGCTGCCTTCGAATCCTACGAACCGGGCCTCAGCATTGCCGAGATTGCCGAAAAGTACGGTTTGTCCCGCGTTGTCAAAATGGCCAGCAATGAAAATCCGCTGGGCGTATCCGATTCGGTGCGTCGGGCGCTGGAAAGGAATGCGGGGGAAGCGTTCCGCTATCCGCAGTCTGGCAATCCCCGTCTGGTGAAGGCTCTTGCCGCCTTTTACGGAGTGGACGCCGGGCGTATTTTCGTGGGCAACGGCTCCGACGAGGTGATAGACCTTCTCTTCCGGGTGCGTGCCGTGCCCGGCGTGCATAACGCCGTGGTGTTCCGTCCCTGCTTCGGCCTGTACCCCACGCAGGCACGCATGGCGGGCGTGGAACTGCGCCAGGCTCCCCTCAGAGCCGACTTTTCCTTTGACTTCGAGGGGCTTCTGAAGCTGGTGGATGAAAACACCACCCTCGTCATCGTCACCTCGCCCGACAATCCGTCCGGGCGCGTTGCGTCCGTGGACGACCTGGAGGCTCTGGCCAGGGCGCTGCCCCCGGCCTGTCTGCTCGTGGTGGACGAGGCCTACATCGAATTTGCCGGACCGGAATATTCCCTGCTGTCCCGTCTGGACAGTCTGCCCAACGTGGCCCTCATGCGCACCTTTTCCAAGGTTTATGCCCTTGCGGGCCTGCGCATAGGCTACGCCATTCTCCCTCCGGCCATTGCGGACTACATGTGGCGTGTCCGCCTGCCTTTCTCGCTCAATATTCTGGCGGAGGAAGCCGCGCTGGCCGCTCTTGCGGATGCGGATTTTCGCGAGCGTTCCGTGGAGCTCGTGCGTCGCGGGCGCGTCCGTCTGACCGAAGGGCTGCGCGCTCTGGGCTGCGAGGTGATTCCGGGCCTGTCCAACTTCCTCATGTTCCGCCTGCCGGAAGGCTCCATGAGCGTGAAGACGCTGCATGAGGAACTTCTGAAGCGGGGCGTCATCATCCGGGCCCTCGGCGGCTATCATCTGCCGGAATGGCTGCGCGTGAGCGTGGGCACCGACGAGGAGAACGAACTTTTCCTGCGCCTCGTGCGCGAAATTCTGGGAGCGTGAGCATGACCGACATCGGCGTCATCACCATGGACGGCCCGGCAGGGGTGGGAAAGAGTACGCTTGCCCGCCGTCTGGCTGCGGAGCTGGGCATAGCCTATCTTGATACGGGAGCCATGTACCGCACGCTGGGGCTCCGCCTCGGAGCGGCGGCGGCCGACATGGCGGAAGGGGAGCTGCGTGCCAGGTGCCGTGCCTACAGCTTTACGCTGGAGGTGCGGGAGGAAGGGGCTTCTCCCGTGCTTTGCTGCAACGGTACGCCCATAGGGGCGGAAATCCGCACGGAGAAGGCCGGAAGGCTGGCTTCCCTGGTGGCCCGTCTGCCTGTGCTCCGCGAGGAGCTGCAGCGCGCGCAGCGTGCTCTCGGGGAGAGCAGTTCTCTTGTAGCCGAGGGGCGCGACATGGGCACGAAGGTGTTTCCTGCCGCAGGACACAAATTTTTTCTTGACGCCAGACCCGAGGTCCGCGCACGCCGCCGCTACCTTGAGCTGGAGGCTCGCGGAGAGCTGAACGGGGCCACGCTGGAGGAAATTCAGCGCGGCATCGAGGAACGGGACGCTCAGGACAGGAACAGGGCCGTGGACCCGCTGCGTCCTGCGGAGGATGCCGTCATTGTCGATACCTCCGATTTGGACCTCGAGGGTGTTCTGCGCGTACTGCTGAATTCTGTGGAGGCCCGGCGGACGACGTTGAAGGAAAAGGTCGCTCTGGTGCGTGCCCGGGCGCAGATGGCGCTGTCTGCAGAAAATGCGGCCGTTTTTCAAGGCAACGGAGGGGGGCAGATGCTGTTTGCCGCCGCCCGTGAGGATGCGCTTGCCGCCGTTTCCGCCGTGGCTGCCCGGAGGGGATGTTCATGCCGCGTTTCCTTTGACCTGCGTCTGCATGATGAGCTTGTGGAGGTGGAAGCCTCCGCAGAAGAGGGACCGCTGGCCGACGTGCTTGTCCTTGTGGGAGTGCAGACGGCCGCTTCTGCGCTTGCTGCGGCGCTGCCGGGCAGACGCATGGACATCCACGCGGCGCTTCTGCCGGAAGCCTGAGCTTTCGGAAAGGCCGGGCCGTCTGCAGGCGGCCCGGGGCATGGTGTTGAAGAGTGCCGGACGTCGGGAGCCGCCCCGTGACCGGCTGGAGGCGATATGGAAGAGAGAGACTGCCCCTGTTCCCCTGCGCAGGAAGAGGTGGTGCACACCGGGGGGAAAATTAATCTTTTTCTGTTCATTACGGGAAAGCTTCCCAACGGCTATCACACCCTCAGCACGCTGTTCATGCCTTTGCCCGGGCCTGAGGATACGCTTGTCTTCCGGGCGGGCCATCGGGATACGGGCATTCTTGTACAGTGTGACGAGCCCGACGTGGATGCCTCGCACAATACGCTGACAAAGGCCTATGAGCTCTATGCGAAGGCCACGGGCTTTGCCCCTGCCGTGGACGTGGAGCTTGTCAAGCGCATTCCGCACGGCGCGGGGCTCGGCGGCGGCAGCGCCGATGGAGCCGAGGTGCTGCTCTGGCTTCAGCGGAATGCTCCGTCCCCCCTGCCCGAAGACGAACTTTGCCGCCTTGCCTCCCGCGTAGGCGCGGACGTACCGTTTTTTCTCCACAAAGTTCCCTGTCTTGCCGAGGGCATAGGGGAGAAGCTCACCAGGGTGGACAGCGGGGTGAAAGGCATGAGCTGCGTGCTCGTCTGTCCTCGTGTCCATGTGAATACGGCATGGGCCTATGCCGCATGGGACGCAGAAAGAGCGTCATTTTCCTTGACAGCGGAAACGAAGGCAGATAAAAATAACCGTTCAAGTTGCCAGTCATTTTACGGCATGAACGACTTTGAGCCGGTGGTGTTTGCGGCTTTTCCTGTTTTGGCGGCATTAAAAATGCAGTTATTGCGGGAAGGTGCGGATGTGGCCGGTATGAGTGGGAGCGGTTCGGCCCTCTTCGGACTCTTCCGTTCCTCCGAACGCGCGGCACAGGCTGCGGATGCGTTGCGGAAAGGGGAAGAGGCCGCCGAGGTGTTCGGCCCCTTCCTTTTTTGAGTCCTTCATGCCCGGCTGGGCTGTTGGGGTGTCGCCAAGCGGTAAGGCAGCGGGTTTTGGGTCCGCTATTCGCAGGTTCGAATCCTGCCGCCCCAGCCATGTGTCGTTATGGTCCGGCTTCGCCAAGGCGGCGGTGTCCCTGTATCTTTGGATACTTTACTCAGGAAGGCATGTTCCTATGTACGGCGACCTCAAAATTCTCACGGGTACGGCCAATCCCCAGCTGGCCATGGATATCTGCGATCACCTTGGCTGTTCTCTTACGCCGGCGCTCTGCACCACTTTCAGCGATGGTGAGCTGCGTGTGGAAATCGGTGCCAGCGTGCGTGGACACGACGTGTTCGTCATCCAGCCCACCTGTGCTCCGGCCAACAAGTCCCTTATGGAACTGTGCCTCATTCTCGATGCGCTCAAGCGTGCCAGCGCCGGTCGCATTACGGCCGTGATTCCCTATTTCGGCTACGCCCCTCAGGACCGCAAGGTCAGGCCCCGCGCTCCCATCAGCGCCAAGCGCGTTTCCGATTCTCTCACCGTGGCCGGCGCTCAGCGCATCGTCACGGTCGACCTGCATGCCGGTCAGATTCAGGGCTTCTTCAACTGCCCTGTGGACAACCTGTATGCCCGCCCCGTGCTTCTGAAGAAGCTCAGCTCTCTTTCCGGTGAAATCGTCATGGTCTCCCCCGATGCCGGCGGTGTGGAACGCGCCCGTTCCTTCGCCAAGAAGATGGACGCCAGCCTTGCCGTCATCGACAAGCGCCGCGACCGTCCCAACCAGGTGGCTGAAATGCACATCGTGGGCGACGTCGCCGGCAAGACGGCTGTTCTTGTGGACGATATGATTGATACCGCGGGCACCATCTGCACCGCCGCCAACATTCTCATGGAAGGCGGAGCCAAGGAAGTGTATGCCTGCGCCACGCACGCCGTGCTTTCCGGTCCCGCGTGCGAACGTCTCACGGATTCTCCCTTCAAGGAAATCATCGTGACCGACACCATTCCGCTCGGCGAACATGCCGCCCAGTGTGAAAAGCTCCGCGTGGCTTCCATCGCCGGAGTTCTGGCCAAGAGTATCCGTAATATTCACGACGGTTCTTCTGTTAGCGCCCTGTTCTAGGACAAGGTTTTAGAAGACGATATATCGCGCCGCGCCCCGTTCGACGGGAGACGGCCCATAAGGAGAAAGCATCATGTCCGAACTGAAAACCCTTTCTGTGAAGAAGCGTACCGCCTTCGGCAAGGGCGCCAATCGCCGCCTTCGCACTGAATCTCTGGTGCCCGGCGTCTATTACACCGCCGACGGCCAGAATATCGCCGTTCAGATGTCTGAACTGCCCCTCACCAAGATTTACGAACAGGTGGGCCGCACCAACGTCTTCCAGCTTGAAATCGAAGACGAAAACGGCGCCAAGACCCTGCATCCCGTGTTCGTGTGGGACGCCCAGTACTCCCCTGTGAAGAACACCTTCACGCACGTGGACTTCTTCGGCGTTGACCTCGACAAGGAAATCAAGGTCAAGGTGCAGGTGGAATACGTCGGCACCCCCAAGGGCGTGAAGATGGGCGGCACCATGGAAACCTATCGCGACGAAGTCGTGCTTTCCGCCAAGCCTGCCGATATGCCCCGCAAGGTCAGCCTCGATGTTTCCGGCATGGAACTCAACCAGACTATCCGTGTTTCCAACATGCCTCTGCCTGAAGGCGTGAAGGCCGTGTACAAGTCCGACTTCACCATGGTCTCCGTCTTCATGGAAGGCGCCGAGGAAGCCCCCGCCGAATAAGTCGGCGCGAGCATTCGCTTTTACGGCCGGGACAGATTTTCTGCCCCGGCCTTTTCATATCGTGAGGCTGCATGACTTCTTTTTCTTCTCCCGGCGCTTCGATATCCGTGCTGGGCATAGACCCGGGCTCCAACGTCACGGGGTGGGGCATAGTACGGGAATCCTCCGGCAGGCTGGAGCTTGTGGCCAACGGAGTGCTGCGCGTCAGGGGAGCGTCCTTTTCCGAAAGGCTTTCCTGCATCTATCACGGTCTGCACGACATCATTGAGGAGTACCACCCTGAGGAAGCCGGAGTGGAGCAGGTGTTTGCAGCAAAGAACATCATGTCCACCATCAAGCTGGCCCAGGCGCGTGGCGCGGCTGTTGCGGCCTGTGCCTCCTTCCGGCTCGCCGTACAGGACTATGAGCCGACCCTGGTGAAAAAGACGCTGGTGGGCACGGGACGGGCGGAAAAGAAGCAGGTGGCCTTCATGGTGGCGCGTCTTCTCGGTCGAGCGCATATCGATGGCCCGCTGGACACTACCGACGCGCTGGCCATTGCGCTCTGCCACCTTACGTTGCGCCGTTTCCGCAGACTGGAGGCTCTAGCCTGAGCTTTATCCGGCTTTCTTTTGAGCGGTGTCGGTACGGAAAATCTTCGACCGCCGTCCATGACATCTGACGGCGTCCTCCCTTAAATATAGATGCTCAGCTTCGGCAAGAGAGCCCGCCTTCGGCTCGCCGATGCCGTTCTTTCTTCTCCATGTTTCTCAGTGGCGGGTAGGGGATGCCGTTCTGACCGGCTACAGAAAAGGATGGACGGGAAAGTCCGCTTCCCTGCGATTCAGTTTTTTGAAAGGCCCAACAGAAAGAGACGCTGCAACGACTAGCACGGAGAGGTTTTTTTTCGTGTCTAGAAAAAAAAAAAAAAACGGCAGAGGGAAAATC
>CALUPQ010000038.1 GCA_944322695.1 uncultured Mailhella sp.
GCGATGGCCGTATTGACCAGACAGGCCGCCGCGCCCATTTCCATGGCTTCGCAGGCCTGGGAAGGACGGCCGATGCCCGCATCCACCACGATGGGCAATTCTATTTCCTCAATGAGAATGCCTATCATTTCCTTGGTACGGAGGCCGCGGTTGGTGCCGATGGGCGAGCCGAGCGGCATGACGGCGGCGGCTCCGGCGCTGACGCAGGCGCGGGCCACATAAAGGTCCGGGTTGATGTAGGGCAGAACGGTGAAGCCTTCCTTCGCCAGAATTTCCGTGGCCTTTGCTGTTTCATAGCCGTCGGGCAGAAGGTGGCGCGTGTCGGAGATGACTTCTATCTTTATCCAGTTGCCGCAGCCGGCGGCCCGGGCCAGACGGGCGAGGCGCACGGCCTCTTCGGCGTTGCGCGCGCCGGAGGTGTTGGGCAGCAGACGCATGGAGGAGGGGATGTGCCCCATGACGCCGGTCCCGTTTCTGTCCACGCGGCGCATGGCCACGGTGATGACCTGCGAGGCGCTGGCCTCGCAGACTGCCGGAATGAGCGCGTCGTCGCTGTATTTGCCGGTGCCGATGAAAAGACGGCTGTCAAGTTCCACGCCGCCTATGACGAGTTTGTCGGACTGCATATTAACCTCCGCCCACGAAATGCAGGAGCTCCAGGCTGTCGCCCGGGTTGAGACGTACGGCAGCGAAGTCGTCTTTCGCAATAATCTCGTAGTTGAGCTCGGCGACTACGACGCCGGGGTCGAGCCCGCGTTCGAGGATGAGGTCGAGCAGGGTGAGGCCTTCGGTGATGTCTTCCGTTTCGCCGTTGACGGTGATGCGCATGGAAACCTCGCTGGGATGAAAAAAAACGTCCACCAAAGGGGTGGACGTGAGGTTTCTGCAAGGAAACCAGGCTTCCCTTCGGCAGTATTGACTGCATCAGGTTCCAAGGGTCAGAAGCATTATCCTCTTTCTCAGCCCGAAGGCTCCCCTAGCTGGTGAACGCTTTGTTTTTAATCCCGGTGATGTTTTTTAGCAAGAAAAAACTGAAGGAGCGGTTTCGGGCAGGATTGCAGAACATTGCGGGAGCGCAGGCACCAGTACACGGGGACCATCCACAGATACAGGGCGAAGGGAATGATGGCCGGCCCCTGCTGCAGGGTGAGGCCGCACATGGAAAAGGCGATGCTCCACGGCAGCACGGCGGAGAGCAGCACCACGCTGTTTTCCAGATACATGGCCATTTCCCGCCGGTTGTGCTGCGCATGGGCGCAGAGCTGGCGGGTGAGAATGATGGACAGCGTCTGATTGCAGGAAAGGGCCGTGGAGAGCAGCCCCACCAGAGCCGTGGCCCGGAAGGCGCCGATGCGCAGGGCCAGGCGCTCTATCATGTGCTCGAAGCTGTCCAGCAGGCCGGATTTCTCGAAAAGCGCGGAGTAGGACGAGGATATGGCCACAATGGCGGCCACTTTGGCCATGGAGAGAATGCCGCCGCCGGACAGCATGGCGAGCTCCTCCAAAGGCGCGCGATAGCCGAGCAGCATGGCGCGAAGCAGCGAGGAGAGAGGGCAGCTTTGAAAGGCGAGAGCCGCGCCGCAGGAAAGGACGATGCTGGTGGCCATGGCTTTTTTCACGTCGATGCGCAGGACGCCGAACACCAGAATGACGAGCGCGGGCAGAAGCACCCAGAGGTTGAAGCGGAAGTTGGCGCGCAGGGCGTCGGTCGCTCCCTCGGGCATGACGTGCTCCGGGCCGATGAGGGAAAGCAGCGCGTACCCGGCACAGGCGAGAAGGAAGGGGGCGGCGCCGTTTCTCAGCATTCTTTTGAAGTTTCCGTAAATGTCGGTATGCGTGAGCGCGCAGATGAGCGCCGCGCTTGAGGACATGGGAGAACACCGGTCGCCCACATAGACGCCGCTCAGAATGGCCCCGCCCACAAGCACTTCGTTGAAGCCCGCGGTGTGCGCCATGAGCATGCATACCACGCCGAGCGTGCTTACGGTGCCGAAGGCCGTGCCGATGAGCGTGCTCAGAGCGGCGCAGAGCAGAAAGCTCCAGAGCACGAAGAATGTGGGATTGATGAGGGAGAGCGCCCAGTCGATGAGCATGGGAATGGTGCCGCTTATGCGCCATACGCCCGTGAGCATGCCGATGAGCGTGAAAATGGTGAGGATGTTGGCAATGCGCCTGACGCCGCGTCCGAGCAGCCTTGCCACTTCGGCAAGGGGAATGCCCACGCTGCGGGCGTGGGCGCTGAAGCAGACCACCCCGAAGCCGAGGGCCCAGAGCAGGGAAAGGGAGAAGGCGATGCAGAAGACAAGTCCCGCCACAAAGAGGCCGAGCGTGACGACTTGACCGCGGCAGACGCGGTCTGCGGAAGGGGAAGAGCTCATGGGAGTATCCGGGAAAAGGATGCGACGAAACGTCAGGCGAAGTCGTCGGGCAGGGCCACTACGCAAAGGCCGTGTTCATCGGCCAGCCGGAGCGACTCCTCTCTGTCGAAGAACAGAGTTTTGTCTGCCTGTATGGCCAGCACGGCGTAACGGTGTTCCACCAGATTGCGTATGGTGGCAAGACCGACGGACGGCAAGTCCACCCTTTCGTCCTGACCGGGCTTGACCATTTTGATGGCGATGCAGCCTGCTCCGCCGAGTTCTGCTCCGCGCCGGATGGCGGCGTCGGTGCCTTCCAGACATTCCACGGCCATGACCATGCCCTCGCGGACGATGAGGCACTGACCTATGTCGAACGAGCCCATGGCCCGCGCGATGGGCCAGCCGTAGCGGATGTCCTTCCATTCCTCTTCGGTGGGCTCCCGGCGGGTAAGCGTCCCGCCCGGGGCGCGCAGGCCGGGGGCGAGGTCGGCCGATGCCACGACATGAATGCCGTCTTTCTCCATTTCGGCCATGATGGCGCGGAGCAGGGCGTCGTCTCCCTTCTTTTTCAGAGAGAAAAGAACCTTTGCCGCGCGCCAGTCGGGCCGGAATTCCAGCGCCTTGGGCTTGCTGATGGAGCCGGCCATGCAGACACGCGAGACATGATGCTCCTTGAAGAAGGCTATCATGCGGCCGAGCTGCCCCAGGTGGAGCTGCTCGAACACGTCGGCGCATTCGGCCGTGGCAGGGTCGGTATGTCCCTGAAAGCCGCAGATGACCACTCCGAGCCCGGCCGCACGGGCCTGCTCTGCCACAAGGCGGGGGAACTGGCCTCCGCCGGCGATGATGCCGATATTCTCTGCCATGGGAACTCCAAAAGAAAAAATCGGAAGTAGTATAGGACTATCTTTGTCTCTCTGCAACCGTACTTTTCCTTCTCCGGGTCTTGTGCGGACGCATGAATGCCCATATCGGCGCTTGCCCTCCGCGCGTTATCTTTGTATAAATGGGGCTTTCCAAGTATGTCCGGTACTCTCCGGAACCTTTTGGTCCGGGCGGAGTCGCGGGATTGTTGCGGCCTTTCCTGAAAAGGTCACATATGACGGGCCGACAGAACGGCCGAAGGTTTTACCATGAACATCGCTCACAAGATTATCAGTGCCCACCTTCTGGAAGGGGAGATGACTCCCGGGAAGGAAATCGGGCTTCGTGTGGACCAGACTCTCACGCAGGACGCCACCGGCACCATGGCCTGGCTTCAGTTCGAAGCTCTCGGCCTGCCTTCCGTCCGCACCGAACTTTCGGTGAGCTACGTGGACCACAATACCCTGCAGATTGGCTTCCGCAATCCCGATGACCACCGGTTCCTGCGCACGGCGGCACAGCGTTTCGGCGCGGTGTATTCCACTCCCGGCACGGGCATCTGCCATCAGCTCCACCTGGAGAATTTCGCCCGTCCCGGACGTATTCTTCTCGGTTCCGACAGTCATACGCCCAATGCGGGCGGCATGGGCTGCCTCGCCATGGGCGCGGGCGGTCTTTCCGTGGCTCTGGCCATGGCCGGCGAACCCTACAGCATTCCCATGCCGAAGGTGGTCAAGGTGTACCTCACCGGTCGCCTTACCGGATGGGCCCAGGCCAAGGACGTCATCCTGCACATGCTCTCCCGTCTGAGCGTGAAGGGCGGGGTGGGCCGCATCTTCGAATACTGCGGGCCCGGCGTGGCCACGCTTTCCGTGCCCGAACGCGCCACCATCACCAACATGGGGGCTGAGCTCGGCGCCACCGGCTCTCTCTTCCCCTCCGATGAGCGCACCCGCGAGTTCCTCCGGCAGATGGGCCGCGAACAGGACTGGGAGCCGCTTTATGCCGACGAAGGCGCACAGTACGACGAGGAGATGGAAGTGGACCTCTCCGCCATCGTGCCGCTGGCGGCCCGTCCCCACATGCCCGACAACGTCGTGCCCGTGGCGGAACTGGACGGACTGCGCGTGGACCAGGTGGCCATGGGCTCCTGCACCAACTCCTCCTATGCCGATTTGCACCTTGTGGCGGAGACGCTGCGCGGACGCAAGGTCTGTCCCGAAACGGACACCTGCATGGCGCCCGGTTCCCGTCAGGTGCTCTCCATGCTGACCGAAGAAGGCTCTCTTACGTCTCTTCTTGAAAGCGGCGTGAGACTTCTCGAATGTGCCTGCGGTCCGTGCATCGGCATGGGCAGCTCGCCCGTGTCCGGCGGCGTGTCCGTGCGTACCTTCAACCGCAACTTTGAAGGCCGCAGCGGCACGCGCGATGCTCAGGTCTATCTGGTCAGCCCCGTCACGGCGGCCCAGTGCGCTCTGAACGGCCGCTTTACCGACCCGGCGACCTGGGGCGAAGCTCCGAAGCATCCCGACTTCCCCGCCCATATTCCGAGCGGGCGCCACCATTTCCTGTTCCCCGCAAAAACGGAAGAGGAGCGCGCGGGCGTGGAAATTCTGCGCGGTCCCAACATCGTTGCCCTTGAAACCTTCGAGGCGCTGCCTGACCGGCTTTCCGGCGAAGTGACGCTCAAGGTCGGGGACGGCATCACCACCGACCACATCATGCCTGCCGGTGCGGAAATCACCGCTCTGCGCTCCAACGTGCCCGCCATCGCCCGCTATGTGTTCAGCCGTACCGACGAGGGCTTCGTGGCCCGGCAGGACAGGGTGAAGGCCGCGGGAGCTGCCGGCGTCATCGTGGCCGGAGAAAACTACGGACAGGGTTCCAGCCGTGAGCATGCGGCGCTTGCCCCCCGCCATCTGGGCGTGCGTGCCGTGGCGGCCAAGTCCTTTGCACGCATACACAGGGCGAACCTCATCAACTTCGGCATCCTTCCCCTTATTTTTGTGGACGGAGCCGACTACGAGCGGATTGCCCTCGGCGCCGCCGTAAGCCTCGACACCTCCGCCATGACGGCGGGTGGCGAAGCCGTGCTGAAGGTGGAAGGCGCAGGAGACGTGCGCGTGCGCAACGACCTTTCCGAAAAGGAATGGGTCGTGCTCAGAGCCGGCGGTCTGCTCAACGCCGTGCGCGCCCGCCGCGCCTGATAGAAAGGAATATCCGGGCCGTCCGCGGCTCTGTGAACAGTCATAAAACAGCAAGCAAGGAGTCGTCATGCTGGACGGCATCAGAGCCAATGCCCAGTCTTGGGGCGTAAAACTGGCTTTCGGCATCATCATTGTGGTCTTCGTGTTCTGGGGTATCGGTTCCTATACCGGTCCCAAGGGCCTTGTGGCCTCCGTCAACGGCAAGAACATCACTGAAGTGGAATTTCAGCGTACCTATGCCATGATGGAGGACAATCTGCGCCGCTCCATTCCCAACCTCACGCAGGAAATGCTGGAAGGCTTCCAGCTGGAGCAGCGTGTGCTTCAGACCCTCATGCAGGAAAAGCTCATCGAGGACGAGGCGGAGCGCGCCGGGCTGACCATCAGCCCCTATGAGCTTCGCGCCGTGCTCAGCTCTCTTCCTTATTTTCAGAAGGACGGCAAGTTTGATGCCGAGCTTTACAAGGAAGTGCTGAGCAAGAACCACATCACTCCCCGCCAGTTCGAAACCGACCAGGCCCGCTCCATGCTTCCCGCCAAGCTGCAGCGTCTGGTGACGGCCGGAGCCTACGTGCCTTCCTCTGCGGCCAAGGCCATTTTCGACTATGCCGCCGAACGCCGCCGCGTGGACTATATTCTGTTCCCCGCCTCCGTTCACATGGACAAGGCCGCGCCTTCCGAAGAGGAAGTGGCCAGCACCTACGAGGCGCAGAGCGCCAGCTTTACCGTTCCGCCCAGCGTGAACGTGGAATTCATCCGTCTCGACCCTGCCGTCATGGGCAATCCTTCCGCCATTACGGAAGAGGAACTGCGTGCCGCTTATGATTCCCGCCTCGCCCAGTACACCGAGGAGGAAAAGATTCACGCGCGTCACATTCTCATCCGTGTACCTGCCGATGCTTCTGAAGCCGACGTGAAGAAGGCTGAAGCCGAGATAAAGGCACTGGAAGCGCGCATCCGCGGCGGTGAGGATTTTGCCGAAGTGGCAAAGAGCGGTCAGGACGGTACGGCGGAGCAGGGCGGCGACCTCGGCTGGTTCACCGCTGCACAGATGGTGCCCGAGTTCTCCAAGGCGGCCTTTGCCCTGAAGGACGGTGAAGTTTCCGCTCCCGTGCGCACGCAGTTCGGTTTCCACCTCATTAAGAAGGAAGGCCATCAGGACGCCGTGACGCACAGCTTCGACGAAGTGAAGGATTCCCTGCGCAATGACCTTGCCACCGAAGCCGCCAGTCAGGGACTGGAAGAGAAGGCCGACGCCGTTCTGGCACAGGCTCTGGCCGGAAAGAGCATGGAAGAAGCCGCCAAGGCCTCTGCGGCCGAGGCTGTGAAGGCCGAGAGCACCGGTCTCATTTCTGCCGAGGAGCTGGGACAGAAGCTCGGCATTCGTGAAGGCGATGTGCAGAATATTCTGGTTGCTTCCGCGGGTACTGTGCTTGATGCGCCCGTGGCCTCCGGCAATTCTCTTCTGGTGGTCAAGGTGCTGGAAAGCAAGCCTCAGAGCGTGAAGCCGCTGGAAGAGGTGCGTCCTCTCATCGTTGAATTCCTGACCCGGCAGAAGGCTGCGGAAATGGCCATGGAAGACGCCCGCAAGGCCCGTGCCGCCTTCCAGAACGGCAAGCCTGCCGAAGGTGCGGACATCAAGACCACCGAACCCTTCGGTCGTGACGGCAACATTGTCGAGCTTATCGCCGACCCTGCCCTTGCTCAGGCCGCCTTTGCCGTTCCCGCTGTGAGCGATGCCTGGCTCAATGAGCCCTATCGCGTGCAGGACGGCGCCGTGCTTGCCCGCCTTTCCGCCATTGAAGCTCCTTCGGAAGATGAATGGAAGCAGGCGGAACCGGACATGATGGCCCGCATGATGAACGACAGGGCCACCATGATTTATCAGATTTATCTTACCCAGCTGAGTTCTCAGGCGGAAGTGAAGACGTATAACTCTCCGCTGCTTGCCAGAACAGCCGACTAGGGAGTAGTCTGAAAGCCGGAGCGCAGGAATGCGCCCCGGCTTTTTTTGACGGTTTTTTTGTGAGGAAAAGGGAAGGACGCTTTTTTTGAAACATGCCCGATTTTTCTGTCCGCAGGCCGGAAGAAGAGATGGCATTGCGCTGCTTCTCTTGACATTATTTCTGTTTTGGCGGTAACGTAATTCTGCTTATGCCTCTGCGGTGTGAGCTTTGGTTTCGCGTAAAGACCAGGAGGAGGTCACTCTATGAAAAAGCTGCTGACGGTCGGCTCCGCCGCTCTGATAGTCGCCGCTTTGGCTCTGCCGGTAGGCGCCGCGCAGTTCGCACATATCCCTGCCGGGCCCATCAAGATGGATTTGACCGAAAAGCCCGTGTATTTCGATCATACTATCCACACCACGCAGGATTGCACGGCCTGCCATTCCAGCATGCCCGCCCATTTCCCCCCGCTGGCCGTTGATACGGAGAAGCAGTGCGCCGTCTGCCATCATCAGGTGGCCGGAACGACGCCCAAGTTCGGATGCGGTACCGTCGGCTGCCATGACCCCAAGGACAAGCAGGCCGAGCGCAGCTATTTCAAGATTGTGCATGACCGCGAAATCTTCGGCAAGGGCCATGTGGCCGACTCCTGCCTCGGCTGCCATACCGAGGTTGCCAAGACCCGTCCTGAAAAGAAGCTGGCGCTTACCGGTTGTGCCGGTTCCGCCTGCCATCCCAAGCAGAAGTAGTTCTTCCGCCGGTTTTGCCCCGCCTTTCTTGGGGCGGGGCAAGCCGCGGCCGGCTTTGTCCGGCTTGTTTCCGCCCCCGGAAGGGGGCTTTTTTTGGCCTTGCGGAAGGCCCGCCTTTAGTTGTATATCTTTGACCCCACATTTTTCTGTTACCGCCAAGAGGGAATCATGGAAGAAAAAACGTTTTCTTCTGAACAGTCAGAAGAGGTCATAGAGCTTTTGGATATCGTGGATTCGTCTGTGGAGGACGAGACCGCGGTTCAGGCGGAAGAGATTGAGCTTCCTGCCGAAGCCGAAAGAGAAGAGGGCCGCTCTGCTGAAGTTCGGCCCGGGGCGGCTCCCGAAGACCGGGAAGAGGGTGAGATGCTCTCGGAACAGGAACCCGAGGCTGACGGCGAGAGCGGAATGGAAGACGCGGCGGAAAAGGTGCTGAGCGACGGGGCCCTCGAGACGGAAGAGGCTGCCGAGGATGCCGGTTCCGTCCCTTCTGCAGAAACCGCGCTTCTGGAAGAGCGGCTGCGCGAGCTCGAGCAAAGCCATCAGCTTGTCGTGCGTGCCCTGGAAGAACGTCTTGCCGCGGCGGAAAAGGCCTGTGCGGAGCTTTCCGAAAGTGTGGAGAGTCTGAGTCAGCAGATTGCGCAGGCCGGTGCCATGTTTCTGGAGGACGCTTCCGTCCGGCTGAACATGGAAGAAATGGTCAGTCGCATGCTGGATGCCCGTCTGCCTGCCGGAGCTGAGCAGGAAGAGAACGGGCCGGAGCAGGCTCTGACAGAGCGGATTGATGCGTTGGAGCGCCGCATGGCCGATGCCGATGCCCGCGGCGAACAGATGGCCGCTGCTGCGGCAGCCCGCGTCATCAGGGACGAAATAGCCGCCATGAAGGCCGAGGCAGCCGGTATCGTCCGCTGACAATACATGATATTTGACCGCATCTGCGGTCGTGCGGGCCCTTGACGGGGCCCGGTGATTCTCTTTGTGTCGAGCGCAGGCTTTGCCTGCGTCGAAAATCCATCTGGAGTTTTTGGTTTCATGAGTTCCTTTGTTACGGGCCAGATTATTGAGGCGCGCTGCACGCGCTGCAAGGATGTTACTGGCCATGTCGTCATGGCATGTCTTGACGGTATGCCTGTCAAGGTGGAATGCCGCGCCTGCGGCAGTGTGCATAAGTATGTCGCGCCGGAGGCGCATGCCCGCCCCAAGGCCGAAAAGCCCGTACGCGTGAAGGCCGGGCATAACCGCGTGGAAGCCGTGGATGCTACCGTGAAGGCGGAAAAGCATCTCTCTGCCCCTCGTCCTACCCGCGTCGAGCAGCAGAATGCCCGCCGCGCCGAGGAAAACGAACAGCGCTGGAACAGTCTCGTGGCCGGAAGGGCTGCCGTGCCTGCGCCCTACAGCATGAGCGGCACCTTTGCGGTGAACTCTCTGGTGGACCATCCGGTGTTCGGTACCGGAGCCGTTCTGGAGATTCTTCCTCCGGACAAGATGGACGTGATGTTCAAGGACGGGGTGAAGCGCCTGCGCTGCGTCTGTTAGGCGGACGCTGCCGGAGACCGTATCCGCTCTGCCGCGGGCACTGTTTTCCGCCAAAGACAGGGCTGGCCGATATGAAACGCCGTGCTGCTTCGGGGTGTTTCCGGTAACTTCACTCCGTGTCCGGACGGGTCTCTTTTTTTCCGTGCTGCCGAAGGGCTGGCCTCCGTGCGGATTTTTCGCCGGAGGAATATGCCGGAAATGGACTTTTGGGGCTTTCTGCCGTGAAAGGCGCGAAAATTATGGACGGAATATCCATTTTTTGCTTGCATCCGAAAGCCAATCGGGCAACACTCTGAATACAGGACTTTTCATGGAGGTGCCATGTTTGTCTTTGCGAATCTTGTAACCACGGTCGCCGGACTGCTGAGTCTGGTGATAAATCTTTACATTTTCATCGTCATCGTGGCGGCTTTTCTCTCGTGGGTGAAGCCCGACCCGTATAATGCCATTGTCCGGACGCTGAGGGCGCTGACGGAGCCGGTGTTTTACCGCATCCGCAAGACGTTTCCCTTTGTGATGGTCAACGGCATCGACTTGTCGCCCATTGTGGCGCTCGTTGCGCTTCAGCTGATAAACGGCGTTGTCGTTCAGTCCCTGCTTCAGCTGGGGCTGCGTCTTGCCGGTGTATGAATTTAGAGGATGCCGGTCTGCCGGCTTTTCCCTGCCACCCCAACACAATGGAGTCTGTGCCATGGAAGAACGTGATCTCAAGATTGTGGAACAGTACGGCGATACTGATCCTGAACTGAAGACTCTCTGGGAAGAACATATGCTCTATGAAAAACAGCTTGCCAAGTTCGAAGGCAAGAGCTACCTCACCCCCAGCGAAGAGCAGGAAATGAAGACACTCAAGAAGCAGAAGCTGGACGGCAAGACCCGCCTGGCCGCCGCTCTTGACAAATATAAGAAGTAAGAAGCCCCATACCTGCCGTTTTGCGGCAGGATTGTTTTTTCTGTCGGGCGGAAGGGAATATGTTCCTTCCGCCCGGCCGGATGGCCGTCAGCCCTTGTGATACGGCCGTTTTTTTGCGTTTCAGGCCGAAGGTCATGGTTTGCCGTTCCATGCCGCTGGCCGGATTCCCGGATTTTCCCATCAGCAGGTACGAAAGAGACAATGGCAAACGTACGAACCTCCTATACGGACAGCGTCAATTTTTACGGGCAGGAAGACCCCCGCGAACTGGTCTCCCGCTTCGGTTCTCCTCTGTATGTGTATAATGAAAACATACTGCGTGAGCGCTGCCGCGATTTGACGGGACTTTCCTCCCTTCCCGGCTTTTGCGTGAACTATTCCGCCAAAGCCAACACCAATCCCGCGCTTCTGCGCATCATCCGCTCCGAAGGCTGCGTTGTGGACGCCATGAGCCCCGGCGAGCTGCATCTCAATGCGCTGGCAGGCTTTACGCCCGAAGAAATCACCTATGTGTGCAACAACGTAAGCGCCGAAGAACTTAAAAACGCCGCCGACCACGGCTGCGTGGTAAGCGTGGATTCCCTTGCCCAGCTGGAGCTTTTCGGACAGGTCTGCCCCGGCGGCCGCGTCATGGTTCGTTTCAATCCCGGTATCGGAGCCGGGCACAGCGAAAAGGTCGTGACCGGCGGCAAGAAGACCAAGTTCGGTGTCGACCCGGATATGCTGCCGCAGGTGCAGGACATCGTGGCCCGTTACGAGCTTCGTCTTGTGGGCGTGAATCAGCACATCGGTTCCCTGTTCATGGAAGCCGGTCCCTATCTTGATGCCATGAATATCCTTCTTTCCATGGCGGAGAAGCTGCTGAAGCTGGGCTATCCTCTGGAAATCGTCGACTTTGGCGGCGGTTTCGGCATGCCCTATCACAAGTATGAAGGGCAGAGCCGTCTGGATATGCAGGTTCTCGGCGAGGCCATACACGGCCGTCTTGCGGAATGGTCGGAAGAAACGGGCTACAAGGGCCGGTTCTTCATCGAACCCGGTCGTTATGTGGTGGCCGAATGCGGCGTGGTGCTCGGCACCGTGCACGCCACCAAGAACAACGGCCCGCATCTTTTTGCCGGCACCGACATCGGCTTTACGGTGCTGGCCCGTCCCATGCTGTACGATGCCTTCCACGATGTGGAAATCTATCGTGAGAACGGTGAACCCGATGAGACGCTCGTGGAGCAGACCGTTGTGGGCAACATCTGCGAATCCGGCGACATTCTTGCCAAAGACCGCATGCTTCCGCTTATCAGGCAGGGGGATGTCATAGCCATGCTCGATGCCGGAGCCTACGGTTTTGTCATGGCCTCCACCTACAACCAGCGCATGAGGCCTGCCGAAGTCCTTATCGGTGCGGACGGAAAAGCCCGTCTTATCCGCAGGCGTGAAACGCTGGACGATTTGACCTCTCAGCTGGTGCTTGACTAGCCCTTTTCCGGATGCCCTCAAGGAGAGTAGCTCTTCTGTACGGGGCGCCGGGCTGAGGTTGCTGTATTATGAATGTAAAAGGGTCGCGCATGAGGCGCGGCCCTTTTTATCTTGCAAGAGCATTTTCCTTGCGGTAGTTCGGGCCCCTTGCCTGTCCGGAGACCTGCGTTATCTTCTGCCCATGTTTGCCATGTTTCGTCCTTTTTCTGTGCTGCGGGCCCGCACGTGGCTTCGCCGGATACCCTTTGCCACCATCTGGGGTCTTGTATGGCCGCAGATGATGATGCTGCTTTGCAGCATTGTCGTCAATCTCACGGATATATGGGCCGCAGGAAAGATTTCTTCCGATGTGCAGGCGGCGGTGGGGCTGTCGTTTCAGCTGCAGGTCTTTCTTATGGTGTTCGGCTGGGCTCTCGGCACCGGAGGAATGGCGGCGGTGAGTCAGTCCATGGGCGCCGGGCACTTCAGGCGTGCGCAGAACTATGTGGGACTGGTGCTGGTCAGCTGCGTGGCCGTGGCCGTGTTTTTTGCGCTGCTGACGGGAGCGTTCCGGCATGGAGTGCTCGCCCTGTTGCAGACGCCCGAGTCCCTGATGACGGTGACGGATTACATGGTCCGTATCATGCTCATGGGGCTGCCCGCCTTTTATGTCATGCAGGTGGGCGGTACGCTGTTTCGTGCGGCAAGGCAGGTCATAGCGCCGCTTCTGGTGGCCGTGGCCACATGCATGCTCAACGTGTTCGGGGACTTGTGCTTCGGTCTCGGCTTTCTGGGCTTTCCCGCCTTCGGCATGGCCGGTATTGCCTGGTCCACGTTCAGCGCCAACGTGCTGGCCGCCGTGCTTACCCTGTTTTTTCTGAAAAAAGGCGGACTTGTCACCGGGCATGCTCTGCCGCCCCTGCGCTGGCTGAAGCTCGGTGCGCCCTATCTTTTCCGCGTGGCTCTGCCCGCCTGCGGCAACAGCCTTCTCTGGCACACGGGCTACCTTGTCATGTACGGCATTACCGCCGCGCTGCCTGACGGCGTGGAAGCTCTTGCCGGCCTGACCGCGGGCAACCGCATCGAATCTCTGCTGTACATGCCCGCCAACGCCTTCATGATGACGGCGTCCATTCTTGTGGGCAATGCCCTGGGGGCAGGGGACAGGGCCGGGGCCAGGCGTATCGGCATTGTCCTGGCCGTGCTGTCGGCCGTGACCATGAGCTCCGTGGCGGCCTGCATGTGGCCGTTCATTCCCGAATTGTCCGTCCTTTTCTCGGGAGATGCCGCTGTACAGAGGCAGATTGTGAACTATCTTTTCTTCAACGTGCTGGTTGTTCCCTTTACGGTGTCGGGCCTGGTGCTGCACGGGGTGATGAACGGAGCGGGAGCCACCGTGTACTCCCTCATCGTCAATACGGCCAGCATCTGGCTTGTCCGCCTGCCTTTCGGCTGGGGACTGTCTCATCTTGTTTTTCATGATGCCTACGGCGTGTATATGGCCATGTTCCTTTCCATGGCCATCCAGACCTCGGCCATGGCCTGGATTTTTTTCCGCAGGGACTGGGCAAGGTTTGCCATGAACGCCCGTGCATCCCATTCAAACCATAAGGAGAAGGCATGAACCTTCCTGCCGGATTTGTTCCGGTCACCCTTGACCTTTGCGACGACTACCGCCGTTATTTTGACCGTACGCCGGAACCCACGGCCGACCTGACCTTTACCAATCTCTGGGGCTGGGCGGAACACTTCGGCCTGGGGCTTTGTTTTCGTGACGACTTGTGCTGGATATGCCAGACAAGGCCGGATGTCCGTTACTGGGCCCCGGCAGGCGACTGGACCACTGCCGACTGGACCGCACAGCCGGAGATTCGGGGGGGCGTGGAGCTCATCCGCGCACCCGAGAAGCTGGTCTCTCTGCTGACCGGCGTTCTTCCGGGCAGAGTGACGGCCGAGGAGGACCGCGGTCAGTGGGAATATCTCTACGACCGTAACGAACTTGCCGAGCTTCCCGGTCCGAGGTTCCACAAGAAGAAGACCCACGTCAACGGCTATCACCGCCGTTACGGCGAAGACTACCGTGCGCTCGGCGATGCTTCCAATCCCGACGGTATCGAGCATGTGCTTCAGCTTCAGGAAGAGTGGTGCAGATGGCGCGACTGTGAGAACAGTCCTTCTCTTCAGGCGGAGAACGAGGCCATTTTCCGTGTGGTGGGCAACTGGGACCGGCTGCCCGGCCTGGTGGGGGGCGCTCTGTATGTGGAAGACAAAATCGGAGCCTTTGCCGTGGGCGAAAAGGTGGGGGACATGATGGTCGTCCACTTTGAAAAGGTGCAGGCGGAACTCAAGGGGGTCTATCAGGCCATCAATCATTCTTTCGTCAATCATTCCGCCCAGGGAGTTTCCCTCATCAACCGCGAGCAGGACATGAACGAACTCGGCCTGCGCCAGGCCAAGGAAACCTATAATCCGGTGGGCTTCCTGAAAAAAAGCCGGCTTGTCATAGCAGCGGATGCGGAGTAGTATCATGGGCGCCGACGGAAGCGGCGGCAGACACAGTGCTTTCTGCTTCCTTTTACATCACCTTGAACATTTCGGATGAGTATCATGAAAATAGTTACTAGATTCGCTCCCAGCCCTACGGGTCACCTGCACATCGGCGGGGGCCGCACCGCCATTTTCTGCTGGCTGCTCGCCCGCCATTTCGGCGGCGAGTTCCGCCTGCGCATTGAAGATACCGACGCCACGCGCTCGAAGCAGGAATACACCGATTCCATTCTGGCTTCCATGAAGTGGCTCGGACTGGACTGGGACGGCGACCTCACCTATCAGAGCCGGCGTCTGGACATCTACAACGCCGCCATCGACAGGCTGCTGGAAACCGGCCATGCCTACTGGTGCGACTGCACGCCCGAGGAAGTGGAAGCCATGCGTGAAGTGGCCCGCGCCAGAGGCGAGAAGCCCCGCTACAACGGTCGTTGCCGCGACCGCGGACTTACCGCCGGCCCCGGTCGCGTGGTGCGTCTGCGCGTGCCGGACGAAGGCCGCATCGTGTTCAACGACATGGTGAAGGGCACCATTTCCGTGGACGTTTCCGAGCTGGACGACATGGTGCTGCGCCGTACCGACGGCATGCCCACCTACAACCTCGCCGTGGTGGTGGACGACCATGACATGGGCGTGACCCACGTGCTGCGCGGTGACGACCATGTTTCCAACACTCCCAAGCAGATTCTGCTGTACAACGCCTTCGGGTACGAAGTTCCCACCTTCGGCCACGTTCCCATGATTTGCGGCCCCGACCATCAGAAGCTGTCCAAGCGCCACGGCGCCCGTGCCGTCATCGAATACGAGCAGGACGGGCTTCTGCCTCAGGCTCTGGTGAACTATCTTGTCCGTCTCGGCTGGTCCCACGGCGACCAGGAGATTTTCTCCCTGAAGGAACTTGTGGAGATGTTCGACGGCGGCAACCTCAACAGTTCGCCTGCCGCCTTCGACCCCGAAAAGCTGAAGTGGCTCAACGCGCATTATCTGCGCAACACGCCTTTTCCCCAGCTTGCCGTGATGGTGCGTCCTTTCCTGGAGAAGCTGGGATACGACGTGCCTGCCGAAAAGATTGAGAAGCTGCTGCCCATGTATGTGGAACGCGCTTCCGACCTTGCCGCGCTTGCCCAGGCCCTGACCATCTACTTCAAGCCTGCCGAAGAGCTGGTGATTGAGGACAAGGCCATGAAGGCCCTGAACGAGGACGGCAAGCATCAGCTTTCCGTGCGGCACGACATGATTGCCGATATGCCCGAATTCAGCGCCGAAGCGCTGGACACTCTGCTTCATGAATATGTGGAGAAGGGCGGGCTCAAGTTCAAGCAGGTGGGACCGCCTCTGCGTTCCGCACTTACCGGTCTTGCGGGCGGACCTTCCGTTCATGACGTCATGGCAGCCCTCGGTAAAGAGGAAAGCCTGAAGCGCATTGAACGGGCCGCGAAGTAGCTTTGCCGTATCAGGTGCGGGGCGGGCTGTGTGCTTCGCCCCGGCCTTTTCACCGGGCCGGACGCCAAAGGTTGCGTGCCCTTGAAAGGGAGCCTGTACGGCCGTTGAGACCCGGCCGGAAGGAAAATGCCGTTTTCTGCTCATCCGGCCCTGTCCAGGTACTGGACGGGACCGGATGACGGCTTATTTAATAAGGGATACCCGTTGCCGGAACGGACGGAGCTTCGTACCGTTTTCGGCATGAATCCTGCAAAAAAGACCGCATAATGGGAGAACCACATGCAGTTGTATAATTCCATGACCCGCCGCAAGGAAAACTTCGAGCCCCGTCGTTCCGGCAAGGTGGGAATGTATGCCTGCGGCATTACGGCCTACGACCTCAGTCATATCGGTCATGCCCGTTCCGCCGTGGTTTTTGACGTGTTGAACCGTTATCTGCGTCATCTCGGCTATGACGTGACGTTTGTCCGCAACTTCACCGACGTGGACGACAAGATTATCGCCCGCGCCAACCGTGAAGGCAAAACCAGCGCCGAGATTGCCGAAACCTACATCGAGGCCTTTCATGAGGACATGGACAGGCTCAACGTCCGCCGTGCCGACATCGGGCCGCGTGCCACGCAGTACATCGAGGCCATGCAGCAGCTGGTGCAGAAACTCATCGACGGCGGACACGCCTATGCCGTGCCGTCCGGCGACGTGTACTTCCGCGTCCGCTCCTTCCCCGGCTACGGCAAGCTTTCCGGGCGTGATGTGGACGACCTTCGTTCCGGGGCGCGTATCGCCATAGGAGAGGAAAAGGAAGACCCGCTGGACTTTGCCCTCTGGAAGGCGGCCAAGCCCGGTGAACCCTTCTGGGAAAGCCCGTGGGGCAAGGGGCGTCCCGGCTGGCACCTGGAATGCTCCGCCATGAGCGAGAAGAATCTCGACCTTCCTCTGGATATTCACGGCGGCGGTCAGGACCTCATTTTCCCTCATCATGAGAACGAGATAGCGCAGAGCGAGGCTTCCACCGGCAAGGAGCTGGCCCGCTTCTGGGTGCACAACGGCTTCGTGCAGATAAACTCCGAAAAGATGTCCAAGTCGCTCAACAACTTCAAGACGATTCGCGACATTCTGGAACATCGCCAGCCGGAGACCCTGCGCTTCTTCCTGCTTGGCAAACATTACCGCAGCCCCATCGACTTCAGCTTTGAAGGACTGGACGATGCCGAGCGGGCCCTGAAGAGAGTGTATGAGTGCCTGAGGGACGCGCGCGCGGCCTCCATGCGTGAGACGTGGAAGAAGGGCGACATGCCCGCCTCGGTGCTTGATGAATTCGAGCCTCTGGAAAAGGGCTGTTTCGAAGCCATGGATGACGACCTCAACACCGCCGGAGCCCTCGGTCATGTTTTCGGCATGGTCCGTCTGGTAAACCGTATCCTTGAGGACAAGAGCCTGCGCAACAAGGAAGGCACCCGCGTGCTTCTGGAGCGTTTCGGACGTCTGGCTTCGGCCTGGTCCGATGTGCTCGGCGTGTTCGGCGCCGACCCTGCGGCTTTCCTGGAAGAGCTGCGCGATACCCGCGCCGTCCGCGCCGGAATTGACATGGACAGGGTGCGCTCTCTCATGGAAGAAAGGGCCGCAGCCCGCGCCGCCAAAGACTTTGCGAAGTCCGATGCTACCCGTGACGAGCTTGCCGCCATGGGCATAGAAGTGCGCGATACTCCCTCCGGAGCCGTGTGGGATATCGCCTGACAGGCCGGAAGGCCGGGAAAACGATGATGCGACTACGTTCCTTTGTTGCCGTAGCCTGCATGGTGGGCATGCTTTTTTCTCCTATGCAGGCGGGTGCGTCTCTTTTCGGTGAGTTCACGCTTCAGGATGAAATGAAGATGGGCCGGGAGTTCGAAGTTCTGGTCAAGTCCACCATGCCCATCATTGAAGACCCGGTTGTCCGGGACTATGTGCAGGACGTGGTTGACCGCATCGTCGAGCCGTTGCCTCCGCAGCCCTACAAGTTCCCGGCCAACGTGGTGCTGCATAATTCCCTGAACGCCTTTGCAGCGCCTGGCGGCTTCGTCTTCGTGTTTTCAGGGCTCATCATGCACCTGAATCACGAGTCGGAGCTTGCCGGCGTATTGTCGCATGAAGTGGCTCACGTCACGCAGCGTCACATTGCCGGACGCATGGAGAGAGGCCGGATTATTTCCGTGGCTTCGCTTCTCGGCATGGTGGCTGGAGTGGCCGCGGGGCTTGCCGGGGGTGGAAACGCCGGGGGCGCGGCCGTGATGGGCAGTGCCGCCGCCGGTTCCGCCACCATGCTGAACTACAGCCGCCTTGATGAAGACGATGCCGACCGGTTCGGGCTCAAGTATCTGGTGGATGCGGGGTATAATCCCCGTGGACTGGGCGGGGCGTTTGAAGTGCTGCGCTCGCAGGACTGGGGCGGTGGTTCCGCCGTTCCCACCTACCTTTCCACGCACCCTGACTTGAATGCCCGGCTCGCCAAACTGAGAGCCGATGTGCAGACCATGCCTGCAGGCCTTAAGGAGCGCAAGGAGGATGACGGACGTTTCCGCCGCGTTCAGGCGCTGCTCTGGGCCAGGCACGGCGATGCCGCCCATGCGGAGCAGATTTTTGCCAAAGGCGGAGACCGCGACCCTGTCAGCCTCATGGGCAGGGCCATGCTTGCCGCCAGGCAGAACCGCGTCAGGGATGCGCAGAACTTTTTCAACGCCGCGCTGAAGCTGGCTCCGAAGGATGCCCTCATTCTGCGGGAGGCCGGAATTTTCGAATATACCAAGGGCGGCGACATGGGGCGTGCCCGCCGCTATCTTGAGCAGGCTCTCCGGCTTTATCCGGGGGATTACTACGGACTTTTCTTCTACGCACGCATTCTTGACGATTCCGGCGACAAGGCCGGAGCCCAGCAGCGGTACCGTGAAGTGCTGCGTCATGTGCCGGAAGACAGCGAGGTGCACACCTACTACGGCCGCTCTCTCGGTTCGGTGAACAACCTGAGCGAAGGCTATCTGCATCTGGCGCATGCCTCCCTCTACGGCA
>CALUPQ010000039.1 GCA_944322695.1 uncultured Mailhella sp.
GAAAGTAGCGTTTGATACGAGCAATCTGTTCATGAGAAAGATAAAAAAGTTCTTTCATGGCATCCTCCCTATGCCGACAATAAGAACTTCTTACCCTTTTGGCAACTAATGAGTCCTGAGCCTAGAAGGGAGGAACGGCGCGCCGTGTTCCTTCGTCTTTGGGGAAAGGCACGGCTTCTGCCTCACCTTGAAGAACGTTCAGCAGGGAGGATGACCGGATGAGCGTGAAACGTGTTCTTTTTTCCGTAGTGTGCAGTCTTTTTCTGACTGTTCCGGCTGCTGCTGTGGCCGACGTGCTGGTGGAGCTTCCCGCTCCGCAGAAAAGCGGCGGGCTTTCGGTCCTGGAGGCGCTCGGCAGCCGTCATGTGGAGCGCGCTTTCGACGAGCGCATCCTGCCGATGCAGGAAGTGTCCAACGTGCTCTGGGCAGCCTGCGGCGTGAACCGTGAGGACGGCCGCCTTACCGTTCCCACGGCTCTGAACCGTCAGCTCGTCGGAGTTTACGCCGTGCTGCCCGACGGCGTGTACCGCTATGACGCGAAGCAGAACGTGCTGGAGCAGGTGCTGAAGGGCGACGGGTACCTGAAGACGTACGCCAACGGCGCGCCCATGGTGCTTCTGCATGCGGCGCAGGAAAGCGAACGCTACTCGGCCATGCATGTGGGCTCCATGTATGAGAACGTGGCCCTTTACTGTGCCTCCGCCGGACTTGCCAACGTGATGAAGGCGCAGGAAACCGACAAGCTGGAAGGAAAGCTGCCGCTTCCCGACGGCTGGAAGATATACATGATTCAGCCCGTGGGCTATCCGGCGAAAGCCGACTGACCGGGGCGGAGATAAAAAAGTCCCCTGCCGTCCGGCGCTGCCTGATGAAGGAGGAATGGGGCGGCGGTCACGTCGAACGGCAGGGGAGATGTCGGAAAAGAGAGAGCCTTTATTTCGAGGCGGCGTTGCCCTCCTGTTCCATGAAGACGCGGAACGAGCCGAACTCACTGATGTCTCTTGCGTCCCCGGAGAGGTTCGCTCCGCAGATGAAGCCCTTCACCCACGAGCCGTCGGAGAGCTCCACGGAGCCGAGTCCCAGCGGCGCGGGAATGCGTTCCAGAAAGACTCCCACGGCGCTGCGGGGGATGGACCACACTTCCACCTGAATGGGGACGCCTTCCTTCTCCATGCGCACGATGGCCGGACGCAGAGGAGCGCCGCCGGGCAGCAGTTTCATGCGGTAGTGCGGAGCCGTGGAGGCGGCAAAGGCAAACGAGGCGCCCGTGGATTCAAGCTCGCGGCACAGCGGCATGCCGCTCATGTGGGCGCCGCCTACGGCCAGCAGCAGAGACCCGCTGTCGGCGGAGGGAGTCGCTTCCGTGGCGCCGAGGCCGAGTCCTTCCTTGCGGGCCGCGGCATGGAAGCGCGAGGCCAGATTCAGCAGGCGGGCCTCCGAAAAGGCCGGAGCCATGAGCGTGACGCCGAAGGGCATGGCCACGTCCGTTCCGGGCATGAGGGGAACCGAGGAGGGCACGGCCACGGCGCACAGGTCGAGAATGTTCACGAAGTTGGTGTAGGTACCCATGTTCACGTTGGTGCGCAGGGGGTCTCGGCGTACGGCGTCGATGGTGTAGGTGGTGGGGGCGGTGGGCAGCAGGAGCACGTCCGCGCGCCTGAAGTCCTGCGCCACGACTTGCCTGAGCTCGAGCGTGCGGTAGATGGTGCGGAACGTGTCCACGGCAGTCCAGTGCGACGCGCCGCAGATGATGTTGTGCACGGTGGCGTCGCAGCATTCGGGGTGCTTTTCCACAAAGTCGCCCACCACGGCCATGCGCTCCGCAAGGTACGGGCCGAAGTACAGCATGTTGGCGGCCTCGCGGTAGGGCGCGTAGTCCACGGGAACGGCCGTGCCTCCCAGCGACTCCAGACGGGCGACGGCGTCGCGGAAGGCCGCCTCCCAGGCCTCGTTGCCGCAGAAGTCGAGATGTTCGGGGACGCCGAAGGTGAAGGCGTCGCCGAGCGGCGCGGCGGAAGAGGGGGCTTCCCGGCTCCAGACGTCCCCGTCGTCGGGGGCCTGCGCCGCCTGGAACACTTCGGAGGCGTCCTCGCAGGTGAGGGCGAACACGGAAACGCAGTCCAGCGAGGGGCAGGCCGGCACCACGCCGCTGGTGGAGAGCAGCCCGTGGCTGGGCTTGAGGCCGACCAGGTTGTTCAGGGCCGCGGGCACGCGCCCGGAACCGGCGGTGTCCGTGCCGAGGCTGAAGCTCACATAGCCCTTGGCCACCACGTGCGCCGAGCCCGAGCTTGAACCGCCGCTGATGTACGAGCCGTCAAAGCTGTTGGGGCAGGCCCCGTAGGGCGAGCGCACGCCCACGAGGCCGGTGGCGAACTGGTCCATGTTGGTCTTGCCCATGAGCACGGCTCCGGCGTCGAGCAGGCGCTGGACCACAAAGGCCGTGGATGTTGCGGCGTAGGCGTAGGCCGGGCAGGCGGCGGTGGTTTCCTTGCCGGCAACGTCCATGTTGTCCTTTACGGCAAAGGGAATGCCGAGAAGCGGATATCTTGCCCGGCGCTCCTCTTCCGGGAGCGTCGCGCAGGCCGCTTTCAGTTCGCGCACGCGTTCGCGTATGTCGTTTTCGTCGATGAGGGTTATCCATACGCCGTTCGCGCTGTCGCGACGGATGCGGCGGGCCAGGGCGCAGAGTCCCTGTTCGGGGTCGCCGCCCTGGGCGTACCATTCGCGGACGGCGGAAAGGGTGGGACAGGAAGGAAAGGATGTCATGATGTCTCCGTGCGTTTTCGGCCCGTCAGGCCGTTTTGTTCAGTACGGGCATGGAAGAGAGGAGCGAGCGGGTGTACTCGTGCGTGGGATGCGCGAACACTTCCTCCGTGCTTCCCTGTTCCACCACGCGGCCCTGCTGCATGACGATGAGGCGGTCGCACAGCAGGCGCAGAACGTTGAGGTCGTGGGATACGAATATGAGACTGAGGTTCAGCTGACGCTTGAGACCGTCGAGAAGGCAGAGAATCTGTCCCTGCACCGACACGTCGAGGGCCGTGGTGGGTTCGTCCAGCAGCAGAATGCTCGGTCTGGGCCCGAGGGCGCGGGCGATGCCCACGCGGGCCTTCTGCCCTCCGGAAAGCTGATGCGGCAGTCTGTCGAGCAGTTCTTCCGGCAGATGGACGAGCTGCGCCAGACGGCGCACGTGTCTGTCGAGCACGTCCTTGTCGCGGATGCCGAGAAGCACGCGCAGAGGGTCGGCAATGCAGCGGGCGGCGGTCCAGCAGGGGTTCAGGCTGCTTGTGGGGTCCTGAAACACCATCTGAATCTGCGAGCGGAGGGGATGATGCGCAAAGAAGCGCGGCGAAAGGAGACTGATGTCGTTTCGGAACAGGCGTATGGAGCCTTCGTCGCCGCCGCCCGGGCCGGGACTTACGGCGATGAGGCGCGCAAGCATGCGGATGAGCGTGGACTTGCCGGAGCCCGATTCCCCGGCAATGCCGAGACAGGTGCTGCGTTTCAGTTCAAAGGAAACGTCCTGCACGGCGTACACGCCGGGCGTGAAGGACTTGTAGAGATGACTGACTTGAAGAAGCGGAAGCATGACGCACCTCAGGAATCGGCCTCGACCGGACCCAGACGGCGGATGTCGTCGAGACTGGTCATGAGACTCGGAGTGGAGGCGAAGAGCCGTTTCGTGTAGGGATGGGCCGGGTGACTCAGAAGCTGGCCCGGCAGGCCCGTTTCCAGCAGTTCACCGTGCCGTATGACGCCTATGCGGTCGCTGTACTGCACGGCGAGGCCGAGGTCGTGAGTGATGAACAGTATGGACATGCCGGTTTCATCCATCATGTCGCGCAGGAGATGGAGAATGGTGTCCTGCGTGAGGGCGTCGAGACCTGTGGTGGGTTCGTCGGCGAACAGCAGGCGCGGACGTCTGGCCAGCGACATGGCGATGAGCACGCGCTGACACATGCCGCCGGAAAGCTCGAAGGGGTAGGCGTCGAGGCATCGTTCCGGGTCGCGGATGCGTACCTTTTTCAGAAGTTCCCGGGCGGCGTCGCGGGCGTCTTTGGCGGACGCGGGGCGTTCCGGCAGCGTTTCCAGCACGTCGCGAAGCTGCATCCCTATGGTCCGCACGGGGTTCGGGGACACGATGGGGTACTGGAAAATCATGGCCATGTCGTCGGGACGGCGCCAGCGGCTGCGCGGGGTTTCGGCGTTGAGCAGAAGGCTGCCGTCGTAGCGTATGCAGCCCTGTTCCACGAAGCCGTTGGCGTCGAGCAGGCCCATGGCGGTCATCACGGTCACCGATTTGCCGGAGCCGGATTCTCCCACGAGGGAGAAGAATTCGTGGGGATACACGTCCAGCGTCACGTCGCGCACGGCGGTGAGCGTGCTGCCTTCCGAGGTGAAGCCCACGCTGAGGTGCTGCACTTCAAGCAACGGAGAAGATGGGGCCGTAGTCATTACGCACGCCTCCTCGGGTCGAAAATGTCTCGGAGCGCGTCGCCGAGAAAGTTGAAGCAGAGCACGGTGAGCATGAGGGCGATGCCGGGAAAGAGCGCTATCCACCATTCGCCGGACACGATGTACTGTGCTCCTTCGGCCACCATGATGCCCCATTCGGCGTCCGGCGGACGGACGCCGAGGCCGATGAAGGACAGGCCGGCGGCGTTCAGGATGGCCCAGCCGAGGTTGAGCGAGGCCTGAACCATGATGGTGGGAATGATGTTGGGCAGCAGATGGCGGAAGATGATGCGCGGGCCGCTGTTGCCGCTGATGAGGGCGGCTTCCACGAACTGGCTGTTGCGGCGCACGCTCACTTCGGCTCTGGTCACGCGGATGTAGAAGGGCAGGTTGATGATGGCCGTGGCATATACGATGTTGGCCACGGAGTTGCCCAGAGATGCCACGATGGCCATGGCCAGCACGAAGAGCGGGAAGGCCATGATGGTATCGACGAGGCGGCTTACGAGACTGTCGAAGAGTTTGCCGTAATAGCCTGCGAAGGCGCCGATGAGCGTGCCCGCCACCAGGGAGAGGCCGACGGCGCTCAGGGCTATGGACATGTCGAGGCGGCAGGCCATGAGAATGCGGCTGAACACGTCGCGGCCCACCTGGTCGGTGCCGCAGGGATGCGCCAGCGAGGGCGGAAGCATGATGGCGTCGTCCATGCACTGGAAGGCGTCGTAGGGGGCCAGGGCGGGCCCTGCCACCGTGAGCGTCGCGAGCAGGACAAGGCCGCCCACGGCAAGGCAGGAGAACACGTTGCTTCTCAGGCAGAAGAAGACATGACGGGTGAAGGAGCTCATATGTTCATCCTTATGCGGGGGTCGTTCAGCACCTGAAGCAGGTCGGTAATCAGGTTCACGAACACATAGAGAATGCCCATGGTCAGCACGAAGCCCTGCACGGCGGCGTAGTCGGAGGTGAGCAGCGCCTCAAGGGCGAAGGAGCCTATGCCGGGCCAGGAAAAGACCTTTTCCACCAGAACGTTGGCGCCGAGCGTGAAGGAGAACACCATGCCGAGGGTGGTGAACAGCGGGTTGGCCGCGTTGCGCAGCGCGTACACGAAAATGATTTTCCAGCGGGGCAGGTTGGAGGTCCGGGCCGTGCGTATGAAGTCCGCCGAAAGCACCTGGAGCATGGCGGCGCGAGTCATGCGGGCCAGGGGCGCAAGGGCGAAGATGCCGAGGGTGAGTGCGGGAAGGGTTATCTGCACCACGGCCGCGCGAAAGGTTTCAAAATCGCCGGCGAGGAGCGTGTCGATGAGGAGAAAGCCCGTCACGGCGTCGGGTTCGATGGCCGTGAGCGGCAGGCGGCCCATGGGAGCCGGAGCCCATCCCAGCAGGTAGTAGAAGACGAAGACGAGCAGAAGCCCGGTGAAGAAGGTGGGCAGCGAAACGCCGAGCGTGCTGATGATGCGGCAGACGTGGTCGATGAGGGAACCGGGACGGGTGGCGGAAAGAATGCCCATGGGCAGGGCCACGGCCACGGCGAAGAACAGACCGGCGAAGGTGAGTTCCAGCGAAGCGGGCAGACGGGTGAAGATTTCTTCCGTCACGGGCAGGCCGGTGGCCCAGGACGTGCCCCAGTCGCCGCGGCACATGTCGGAAACGTACAGAATGAACTGCTCAAGGAGCGGCTTGTCGAGTCCGAGATTCTGGCGAATCTGCTCGATGGCGTCGAGACTGGCCGAAGGGCCGGCCAGATAGGTGGCCGGGTCGCCGGGAAGCGCGCGGGCCAGCAGAAAGGTGATGATGAGCACGCCTGCGAGGTTGGGTATGGCCGCCAGAATACGGCGCAGGATGAAGCGAAGCATAGGTGTTCCTGTTTTTGGAGCCTGTGGGGAGCCGGGAACAGGGCCGGGGCCCCATGTACTGAACCTTTATGAAAGGATGACGCCGGGCTCCCCTGGCGGGGAGCCCGGGCGGGAAGTTATTCCTTGGTGATGGTGCGGAAGTCGAGCTGGCGGTGGAACCAGTACTGATAGTTGTGCACGTAGGGCTGCATGGCCACGTCCAGGTTGGGCTGGAACAGGGGCAGGCGGGGCGCGTCGTCGAAGGCCTTCTTCAGGCATTTCTTGACGGCTTCGTCATAAGATGCCTGGTCGGAGGCGAAGCGGGCCGCTTCGATGTAGCCGTCCATTTCCTTGTTCTGATAGGACATGGTGTTGAACACGCCGTTCTGGCTGTGGTAGTTCCAGTAGAAGAAGTAGTCGGCGTAGTTCAGCCAGCCGCCCA
>CALUPQ010000040.1 GCA_944322695.1 uncultured Mailhella sp.
GGCAGGAAAGGCGGCGGAAAGGCTCCAAAGACGCGACCCGAAAGGGAAGCTGCGTCTTCGCGTCTTTCAGCCCTGTTTTTGGCGCCGGCGGGAAGGGGCGCTCCGTTGCCGTCGTTTCTAGGCGGCCTGGTGCTTGGCGGCGATGACTTCCTGCTCCGTCATGACGTTCAGAAAGGCCGTGAGCTCGGCGGCCGGAACATGGAGGGTGAGACGTCCGCCTTCCGTCGTCATGCGCGGAGCCTGACCGAGCCGCCTCTGGAAGAAGTCGCGCACGTCCGTTTCCACGTCGCCGCCGCCCTTCGTGGAGAAGACATAGCCCTGTCTGCCGTCCTCCCTGATGTGCCATTCCTGACGGTCGCCGGCAAGCTGCGGGTGACGCAGGCGCACTTCTCCGGAAGGGGAGGTCATGCGGGTGGGCGAGGTGAGCTTCTCCAGCGCGTCCAGCGCTTCGAGCACCGGGGGCCTTGCGTCCAGAAAGCGGAGGCGCTCGCCGAACACCTCGTCGAGAATGTAGTCCCGGCGGGCGATGAAGGAGGTCTTCATGTCCTCCACCCTGCGGAGCATGCCCGAAAGTTCTTCCTTTTCGGCGGGGCTTCGCTGACCGTTCAGCTCATCGCGCAGCCACGCGGCGTAGCTGTCGAACACGCGCATGTCCGCGCCGTTTTTCCTCGTGTCCGCAAGCTGGCGCACGCCCTGCATCTTTTCCATGTAGGAGGAGTCGTCGAACATGGAGAAGTTCTTGAAGCGCATGTTCCTGTTGCTGGGCTGGTCGAAGGAGAAGTCGGAGTGGACGTTGCGGAAGCTCATGAAGCCTTCCAGAGAGTGCCCGGGGTCGATGGCGGCGAAGGTGTCGCCCATGCGCCCCTTGTTGTCGCCCCTTGAGCCGATGGCGTCGCGGTCGGCCATCATGAGGAAGAGAATCTTGTTCCTGCCCCAGCCTTCCACCACGGGGTCGCTTTCCCTGGCGGGGCCTCCCGCCACGGGGCGCGTGAGTATGCCGTCGCGCAGATTGCCCGCAAAGTCGCGGAAGCTCAGTTTCTGGCCGGCGGCGTCCAGCATGCTCATGTGCTCCGCCTCCACCATGAGCTTGAGCGAGCCGTCCGCATATTTGCCGGGGACGAGCCTCGCCTTCTGCGACTCTATGCCCATGGCCTGCATGAGGTCGGTGGCCAGCGTTTCCTTGAGCGCGGCCTGATTGGCCTCGAGGCGGGTCTTGGCGGTGAAGGCGCGGTGGAACACGCCCTTGGCCGTGCGCATGGGAATGCGCACTCTGTGCCGGACGAGGGTCTTGTCGGACTCGGCGTAGTCCATCTTCACGTAATGGATGTCCGTGAAGTAGGCGTTGTTCTGCCTGACGTGCTCTTTTAGATGGAACTGAATGTCGGCGTCGTTCATGAGCGAGTTCATGAGAGCCCTTTCCGTCGCGGCGTCGAGGCCGCGCGTAAGGTCGCCGCCGGCAGGGGCCGCGCCCTGCGCCTGAAGAAAGGCCGCGGCCTTTGCGCGTATGTCGTTTTCAAGGGCGGACATCTCGCGCAGGGAGCCGTGCGCCACGGCGCCGGCGGGCGGAAGATGGCCCCCTTCAAGGGCCGTTTTCAGAAAGGCTCCGGCCTGCGCGTTCAACGGGGTGCCTTGGGTGAGCATGGTCTGCGTGTGCTCGGGCTGCCACGCCATGTGCGCTTCGAAGCCCGGCTCCACGCCCTTCTGCTTGAGGCGGATGAACTCGAACTCGCCGAGGATGTCGCCCTGCCGGAGCGAGCCGTCCTTCACCCTGTCTTCCACGTTGTACATGTGGCGCTGCCCGTTGAGAAGCTCGATGCCCCTCGGTCTGGCTCCGGCGTTGCGGGTGAGCTGGATGAGGCGCGTGGCAAGCTGCCCGGCGGCGTTGTCGGACAGAAGCGCTCCGTTGGGGGAGACTTCGTCCAGCATGGGGCCGAGCATGCTTTTCAGCGATTCCGGAGAGACCGCTCCGGGATTTTGCAGAACGCCGCCCGCCATGACGCGCTGGGAAAAGAGGCAGAGCACCCTTGCCATGTTGGAGGCGCGGGCCTGTTCCCTGGCCTGATGGATGACGTTGCGTATCTCACGGGAGGACAGGGAGCTCGAAGAGGAGCTTTTGTACTTCAGCGAGCTGACCACGTCCGCGCCGAAATGGGTGCGCAGCGCGTCGGAAAAGGCCTGCCGCACCTCGGCGTTCCGGATTTTCCTGCCGGAAAGACCGCCCTTGTCCGAAACCAGCGCTTCCTCTCCGCCGCTGCGCTCCAGAACCACGCGGCTCCACGATTCCTCGGCGACGTTTTGAAAGGAAAGAAAATCGACAGGCATGGTCGTCCTCCGAAAAGGGTCACACCCGCAGCATGCTCAGGCGCGGGTCGTCCGCCTCTCCCGGAACGGGCGAGGCCCTGTTCATGGATTCCAGTTCGCCCTTCCAGTATTCGGCGTAGTGAATGACGTTTTCCAGTATCTGCTGGAAGCGGACGGGATTCTCTTCCGTTGCGGAAACGGAGTAGCTGAACACGAGCTCGTGACTGTCGCCGTGCATGGCCAGCACTCCGCCGCCCGTTTCCACGCCGAAGAGGTTGGCGGCGAGCAGGCGCTCGCAGGCGGAGGCCAGCGCGTGGTCTTCGATGCGGCCGAGCTCGGAGAAGATGTAGATGCTGTCGGAAGCGGCGACGTACTGCATGTGGGCGAGCAGCGAGCCGTCGATTTCAAGGCAGCAGTAGCCCGTGTCGTCCGCGTTCAGCTCCATGTCGACGGCTTTGCCCAGTTCTTGTATCAGCGATTCGAAACGTTCTCTGCTCATGGTCGGATTCCTTGAAGACTCTCTTGCGGGAGTCGGGCGTACTTCACGAAGGGGCTTCGTGATGACGGGACATACGTCAAAAGTATTTTGTCTGAAAGTCGAAGTCAAGATACGGCGTCTTTTCTGCCCGGTCGCAGGGGGGCGCAAAGAGGCAGGAGCGCCATGCTGCCTTGCGGGCGCCGTCCTTCGTTCGTGCAGGGACGCGGCAGAAAAAGGAAGCGGCAGAAAAGAAGAAAGGCCCTGCGGCAAAAGGCCCGTTTCTTCGTTCCGGCAGGGGGAGCGGCCCGCCGCCGGGAAGGGGACGGGACTTTTTTCCCGTTCACTTCACATTTTTTCTTGAAAAAACTGTCCGCTTTTCGTAGTCTTTCAAAAAAAGCGCCGTAAAGGCGCGGGGAATCACGATGAACGTCCACAGCACCGCCGGCATCCTTTCGAAGAACGAAGTCTCCTTCGCTTCTTCCCTGCTGCTTCTGTGCGGACGACTGTCCGGTCTGCTGCTGTGCCCGGACATATCGTGATTTCTGGCGAATGACAGGCAAAAGGCTGTCCCGTCGGAAGTCGGGGCAGCCTTTTTTATAGCCGAAGTCCCCGGCAGCGGGAAAAAACGTCGCAGAAAGGCCCGAGCGGCCTTCAAAACGCAAGGAGAAAACCATGTCCGACCGCGTCATTATTTTCGATACCACGCTTCGCGACGGGGAACAGTCCCCCGGCGCCACCATGGACCTCAGCGAGAAAA